>JBBKXV010000228.1:0-6124 GCA_037969665.1 Candidatus Altimarinota bacterium | reverse complement strand
ACAATAAATAGTACACAAAATGCAGCTAAAAAGCTAAGGATAAACTCCATAAGAGGCAAGATCACCTCCTCTGAAAGTTGGAAAGGAATTGCCTTTGTAGCATCCACCTCCCAAAATCGTGCAAGAAAGTCTTTTGTAATAATAACATCTGGTATTTCTCTTGGTCCAAACACCCGCTTTACCACCTCCGCAGCAACATTCATAATAATAATTCCCCCCACAACGTCACGAATAGTTGTCAGTTGTTTCTTTGACTCTTCCTCACTCTCTCCCGTCATCTTCATCCCAGCAAATACGATGAATACCACAGCTAATGCAGTAAATATATACCGTAGTATATCTGTTACTACAAAGGCAAATTTGGTCAGCGCAAATTCTCCTCCCTGGGTCTCTAACGTATCTACCACATACTCTTGATAAAACGCCTCATAAGGGTTGAGTGCCAATCTTGCATCGGGGTTGTTTGCTTCAGTGATGGTATTATCAAAGAAACCTCTAGCAGTCTCTAGGTCTTTTTGCGCAAAAGATACTGGTGCTACTATAATCATAGTCATGATTGTCACCAATATACATGCAACTCGCCTAGATGTATTACCCAGTAAACGTTGGAGCATAACGCAATATTTCAGAAACTAAAGTATAAGCAGAAAACGAGATCACAATAGCAATCACCGTTCCTATAAGTATTTTCTTGGCCTTACCAATACGTGCCTCATCACCATTGGCTGTGAGAAAGTAAAAGGCAGCTAGGGTTACAAAAAATAGTGCTACTGGGCCAAGGACACTGAGGAGAACTCCGGTAATATTTCCGAGCAGTTGGTTTCCGGCCTCAACTTTATTTTGTGTTTCGGAGGCAAAGGGAGCCACCACCAAGTCTGCAATCTGCACTATAAATAACCCAATTGCAGTCCACATGAGGTTCTTTTTCTGTGCAGAGATTTCCTTTTCTTGTGATGTGATCATCTTATAGCCGATATTTACGATCATCACTACACATACGGCCCAGAGTGAATACTTCACAAGGTTTAATACAGAATCCACGATGCCCATAAACCCTCCTTCTCCTGAAAGAAAAAGATTAGCCTCCCCCGTGGTGGCCACATTCACGGGGTTAAAGACTCGCACTACTTCTCCTGAAAGACTCAAGAAAACGAGTCCTATTACAGCATATAGCAAAGACATGCGCTTTTCTTTGATCATATCCTTTCCCTCCATATTTCCCATTATTTGAGAACCTTCTATGACAATAAAAATAACCACTCCCACTTGTAAAAATAACAGTACTACTCCCAGTATCCGGTCCACTAGATACAGTAAAATGCGCATACTAGGATTGTTGCTAAATAGCGCCCCATCTCCTTCAAAGTCTGTCACAGGAGGGGTAGTCACCTCAGGAAGATCTAACTTTTCACTACCGAGTATGGGGATCTGTGCATCAGCTATTGGCATAGCAATACTCGAAAAAAAGAGTAGTGCACATACCACCAGGAGGATTTCAGATGCTTTATTTTTCCACTTGCCCATAGTATTAAGACTACTTAAGATAGACCTATCCAAGTATTATACCACCTTCACCACTTTTCTAGCAACCATGGACATCTCTCTCTTCGACTTTACTCTTCCACAACATTATATCGCGCAACGTCCTGCTGAGCCTAGAGATCATGCCAAATTGATGGTCATTAAAAAAAGTGATAAAACCATAACTCATAGTACCGTAAAGGACATTGGAAAGTTTTTACCCGACAATACACTCATCGTAAGGAACAATACGAAGGTCATCAAAGCGCGCCTCAAAGGCACCTTTTCCACTGGAGGAAAGTGGGAAATCTTTTTTTTATCCCAACGATCAAAGAAAAGCTGTATGGCTCTCATAAAACCAGGAAAAAAGTTTAAGGCTGGGAATCTTGTATCTCTCTTTTTACCCAATGGAAGAGAGCTCTTAGTACAAGTACGTGAGGCAGCTGGCATGGAGCGAGAGCTTGTCTTTCTCAATCTTGCAGAGCCTATTGGAGAGCTCTTTTCCAAGGAGGGTGAACTACCACTCCCCCCCTATGTTGATGCAAATCCAGAGGAGATGGGGGAGTCTTACCAAACTACCTATGCAAAGGTAGATGGCTCTGTTGCAGCCCCCACCGCAGGACTACACTTTACAAAGGAGCTGACGAGTAGCCTCGATGCTATGGGACATGACTTCGTAGATATTACCCTCCATGTGGGCCTTGGGACGTTTTTACCTATCCAGACAGAAAATATACTAGACCACACTCTTCATCACGAGGAATATTTTGTAGGATGTAACAGCCTAACTGCAATGCGGGATGCAAAGTTGGAGAAAAGACCAATCATGACCGTGGGCACCACTTCAACAAGAGTAACCGAGCATATTTTTAAGACAGGTGAAATAGACTCCAAGGAAGATATCCATGGCAAAAGTGGACTATACATTCACCCCCCCTTTGACTTTAAAGGTGTAGATATCTTGATGACCAACTTTCACCTACCAAAAACTAGTCTCCTAGTGCTGGTAAGTACTTTTATTGGAGATCGTGAGTTTACTCTCAAAGCGTATGAGGAAGCAAAGCAACATGACTATAGATTTTATAGTTTTGGGGATGCAATGTTGATTTTGCCATAGAGGTCCTATCCAGTTAACTAGTTACCAGAAACTAATTAACTAGTAACTAGTCCGCGTCCCGCGGACCATATCCCCCTCCCCAAATGCCTAGCTTTATGGTGATCAAATCCCCCAAGGTTCTCAACGCATCCTTCACAGGCCTCACCCTTGAATCCGCAGAGTTATACCAGGATACAGGTAACTCCAATATTGAGTAGCCTAAGAGCTCCGCCAATGCTAAGAGCTCCATATCAAAGCCGAAGCCATCGACCTTCATTCTAGAAAAAATGTCATGAGCTGCCTGAGCATTCAGTAGTTTAAATCCACATTGAGTATCTCGCACTCCATCAACTAAAAAAAGTTGTATAAGAAAATTTGCAGAACGTCCAATCATGACCCTATACCATGGCTGACTAACCACCACATTACTATTTTCTAAGTAGCGTGAACCAATAAGAATATCGGAAGCCTTCTTTGCCTCCCAAAACTTACTCACTTCTTCGATGGGTGTTGAGTTATCTGCATCAGTAAATAACACGTAGGCTCCTTGACTAGCAAGTACACCTGTCCGTACTGCGGCTCCCTTCCCTTTATTGACTCCTAAATCAATGAGCCGTAGATAGCTGCGCGTGGCAGCAATTTCTTTAACAACAGTACATGTCTCATCTGTACTTCCATCGCTAACCACGATGACCTCAGAATTGAATTCTTCATTTTGCAAGTACGCATGAATAAAATCCAGAGTATCTCCAATGCGGGACTCTTCATTGTATGCAGGAACCACAATAGAAAGGTCTATCTCATAGCTTTTCCCATCCTCATTCCCTGCCCGAGGCAGTGTATGACTTCTAAAGGTCCAGTACTTATTTGCCAAAAAGTTCCAACTGAGAATAATAGCAGAAGTAATAAGTTTTCCAAATATATACCACAGTAGCAATACCTGTACAAACACTAACATCAAGAGATTTGTCAGGAGTAGTCCAACTAAAGAAGTAAGTAAAAACTTTACGAACTGTCTCTTACCATTCTTTTTTTCTTTCAAGCCAAAGGTCCATGCACGATTGAGAAAAAAATTATTTATCACTGCCAACAAAAATGCAGCTGTTACAAAGACATACATTATGGAGCTACTCGTAGGATCAATGCCACTAATAGTAACCATCAATGCAAGTGATCCCACATCAATGATCGTGCCCAGTACCCCCACAGTAGCATACTTGAGAAATACAGCTGAAAATAATGATCGAAACACAATATTGTAGTTATAAACTAGTTTAACCAACCTTTTTTCCTCTAACACATGTACGCTTCCCTTAGATTCCTTTTCCAATTACTGCCAGAATAACACCTACTACTCCCAGCATAGCTCCCACAATCCACAGCCTCATCACCACAGTCTCCTCACTCCAACCACATGCTTCAAGATGATGATGAAAAGGAGCTATCTTAAATACTTTTTTCTTAAACAACCGTATAGAGGTCAGCTGAATTATGGAAGATAAGGTCTCTATGACAAACACACCGCCGATAACTGCTAGCATTAGAACGGAGTCTGTGAGCATAGCAATGATACCCAAGGTCGCCCCCAAGGCGATAGCACCCGTATCTCCCATGTAAAACTTGGCGGGAGGAACGTTAAACCACAGAAAACCAGTCAAGGCTCCTACAATCACAGCGCAAAATGATGCGAGGATATACGAGTCAGGACTTCCTATAAAGTACGCAATGATGGCAAAAGCAATGTAGGCAAGAATGAGCAATCCTCCGGAGAGACCGTCCAATCCATCTGTAATATTCACAGCGTTGGCAGAGCCCAAGATGATAAATACAAATAACGGCATGTACCACCATCCAATGTCAAAGTCACCCACTCTTGGAATATGTATTTCGCTCCACCCCAATCGATAGTGAAACCAATACGCCCCCGCAATAGCAAATATAGTCATAAGGATAAACTTTGGCTTCACACTGAGTCCCTTTGTCTTCCCTATTCCTTTGATATTATACCAATCATCCACAAGTCCTAATAACCCTGTAATCACCAAAGCAAAGAGTGGTAAATAGGTTTGGTTTCTATCTAACAAAGAATTATCTATCCACCCAAAATATGAAAAGGCTCGTGATAACAATACTACAGCCAGAACTGTCCCCCAAATAAGTATTCCACCCATGGTGGGCGTCCCTGTTTTCTTTTGATGCAACATGGTAAATATCTTTGCCTTTGCACCTGAGGTCGCATGTTCTCTCATTTGTTTACCTAGCTTATACTTGTGTAGCAAACGAATGAAAGGTGGAGCCAAAAACATTGAAATTACGAAGGCCATCGCCCCGTACCCAAAGATAAACACCAAGACAGGTACTTCCTGCATAACCACAATCTTAATAATATACTGTATTATTTGTACAGTAAAACATAACAGGTAGCAAGTAACAGCTCACGGGAATTATAAACCAAAAAGAAAGAACCGCAGTCATCTACTTTTTCACCAGCCAGCAAAAAAACCCCTTAACTCCTTAACTGTTAACTCTTTAACTTGTATCCAAAAATTCCTCCATTCTTTAATTACCCTAATACGCCCCCATTCTATACAAGATTTCCTTTTCAATAAAGTCTCGCTGGCGTCCAAACTTTAATCTAGATAGTTGCATGTATGCCTTTGCAGCCTCTTCATCCGCAAGGTACCCTTCCATTTCCCACGGTTTTTGTACAGTGAGACTAAAAGGTCGTGAGGGTTGAAGATCAATACTAAGCTTCATCACCGCCTTAAAGGCATCCATATTTGAAATATCTTGCTCTGAAAAGACTGGTGCAAATACCTTTGCCATAAACTCAGCATCAATTTCACCAATTTTGTATGATAGGACATTTCCCACATTTCCAAAGACAGCCTCTTTCAACCTTGTTTCCCCTCCCAACCCCTTCTTTTGTAACTGGTCAATGTACTGGTGAGCAAGTACCATCCCAAGGCGATATTTACGAGCTTCTGATAAAATTGACTCTATAGAATCCGTGACAAAATTTTGAAACTCATCAATATAACAGAAAAAATCCTGACGCTCATTCTTAGCCATACGCTGACGTCTCATAGCCGCAATTTGCAACTTGGAGACAATCATCATACCAAGCAAATGGGCATTGGTATCTCCGATCAGTCCCTTGGAAAGATTGATCAATAGTATTTTTTTCTCCTGCATAATCTGACTAAAATCAAAGGAGGACTTGGTCTGCCCTATAATATTTCTCATGGTGGAGTTGGTGATAAACTGACCAAACTTTGCTGCAAAGTAAGGAATCATTTCTTTTTTCTCCCGATCAGCCATATTATCAAAGGTATGGTCCCACCATGCTTTAATAACTGGGTTTTTTACGTGAGCACGCTTTTTCTTTTGAAAATCCTCATTTACAAAGAGATTTACAATATCTGTCAGTGCTCCTCCCTCTGCTGGCTGACGGTGCGGTGGCATTCGAAGGTGACACCTGGTCTGCGATCACCGATGGCCTCGGCG
>JBBKXV010000227.1:0-2402 GCA_037969665.1 Candidatus Altimarinota bacterium | reverse complement strand
TCCTTTGCCTATGCAAACTCTGTTGCTCAGTATTTTTATCCAATGACCAATGGTGAGATTGAGTCTAGGGGGTGGAAAGTTATTGCTGAAAAAGATCTTGTACAACAAGGAGTGCCAGTGCCTGAAGTTTCGATAGCTGCATATATTGACGAAGAAAAAGCCCAGCAAGTACTCCAGACAGTCTATTCCTGTGAAAAAAGTGGAAAGGGCTTTAAGATCACGGCAAGAGATTTGTCTTTTCTCATACAGATGGGGCTGCCATTGCCAACCAAGTCACCAGAGGAAAGGTTTTTGGCACGAGTTGCCCTTCGAAACCCAAGAGAGTTATGGGAGCAAACATGTAGCTGTAGCACAGAGGATCATGCATGGCATGCAGGTGGGCAGTGTACAAATCAGTTTGAGACTAGCTATGATCCAAAGCGTGGAGGTTTGATCTATTGTATAGAATGCTATCAGGAGGAGGTGTTGTAATCTATCTTTCTGTGTAAGTGTTTTACTCAATAGTAATCTTCTGCACAAAGAGCAGGTAGACGATGAGGTAAATGATAGATAGCATCCCAATGACAAAAAATACCATGTTGAGGCCTACTACTTCTGCGATAAGACCTGCAATGAGAAGTGCCCCTGTGGTAGTGATAAAGAGCAACTGATCATTGAGAGAGAGCATGGTTGCTCTTGTGTCGTTGTCCACATGGTTGTTGATAAATGTACTTACGGTAGGGATATAGAGACCTCTCAAAAAAAACATAATCGCAATGGATGGAATGATCAGCCAGGCGGATGCAAACTGAGAAAGTGAAAATAAGAACAGTGCAAATGCTGCACAGTGTATCATAAGGTACTTGTCGATAGGTAGGTACTTACCTAAGCTATCAGCATATCTACCTCCTACACCACGCATCAAAAAAGCACCAGCGGCGAGTGCTCCAAAGTATACTTCGGGAATGTGAATTTCTTGGTACAGTGGTTGGAGGTATTGAAAGGTAATAATAGAGGTTGATCCTATGATGGCAGATAGGATAAATGTACGGGAGAAGTACTTTGTATACAGAGCTTTTTTAAAGATATTTTCAAAATACATAGAAAGCGGTTTAGCCTCATTGACCTTACTTGATGTGCGCAGAGATAGTGCAAGAAAAATAGTGGTACTAGTGAGTATTGCTTGTACCAAAAAGGGAACTTGCTTTTGCACCAGTCCAAAAAGGAGTCCTCCTATAATTGCAGCACATACGGCATAGATATCAGACCAAAAGAGTATTCTTCCAAAGGTTTTTTTAAACTCTTTTTTGCGTTGTAGCTGTGCAAACCCGTCGTAGAGCAATGCAACATCTGCTCCTTGCACAAAGGCAGAGCCCAGGCCAAAGAGGGCATACCCACTGGAGAAGATGAGCAGTGAATTGCTGACTACAACTACGCCAAGGCCAATTGTACAGAGCACCGTACCTATGATGATACTTTTTTTTAGCCCATACCGGTCAGCAAACATACCTGCTGGGGTCTGACTGATGGCAGAGGTGAGGGTCCAGGCAGCGACCACCGTGGAGGTTTCTAAGAGTGTTAACCCTTGAGATATCATATAGGTGATGAATATACCAAAGGTCACAAAGTCATTGGTGAGGGCTCTTATGAGAGCAATTGTGAGGGTGTTTTTTGGTAGTTTTTGCTGCATGTGTTGGAATATGTAATGTCATTCCATTATATCATAAAATACTTTGCATATACCCAGATTGAATAAGCAAGTGTTCAGAGGGTACTTATACTTTTAAGTAATGGTGACAGCGTTTTTTACAGCCTTTGTAGCATTTTCATTGCATCACTATTTTTGTTTTTATAACCAGTACGGATTTTGAGGTGCAAAATGTATGGCAGTTTATCATATGCCATGCTTGGTGCATAAACTGAGCTGTCTAAAAGGTAGCGGTTTTCCGTAGGGAGGTGTTTACTAAGTTGGGAAGCATGTTTTTGAATATTCTTCATAATACCTGGGTAGTAACTACCAGTTAGATTGATTGCCATATTCAGATCAGATGCAATGGTGTTTACTCTATCCTGACTACTGATGGGGTCTGGTGGTAAGGACCTTTGTGCATCATGGTAAGTCTTGGTAGTCCAGAAATCTGTATTAGTTATAATACCTGCCTGGAAAATTTTATTCTTCCAGAACTGTATTTTCTTGTTTACTACTGGGTCTGTTTTAAACTTAATTGTTGCTATATAGGAGTTATTTATGATTTCATTAAAGACTGATGCCATGTCTTCTCGGTGGTTTGTACTAGAGTGGACATGACAGTCTGCAAATTCTGGCATATGCACACTACAGTGCTCTTTAAAATAATTAAGGCTTGCGGATTTATGGGAGTATATTTCCCCTCCGTCAGGCCGTACATACATCCACTTAGTAC
>JBBKXV010000226.1:0-2684 GCA_037969665.1 Candidatus Altimarinota bacterium | reverse complement strand
AATGGAAATAGAGTACTTTTTCGACCCAGAGGAAAATAATTGGAAGGACGTGTGGGCTACATGGAAGAAAGACTCTATGTCATTTTTAGTAGATACACTTGGAGTTGATCAAGAAAGACTGCGTCTCCGTGATCATGCTGAGGATGAGCTTTCTCACTATTCGGAGGGTACCACCGACGTAGAGTTTCATTTTCCCTTTGGATGGAGTGAGCTCTGTGCAGCGGGAGCCTATCGTACAGATTTTGACCTCAATGCACACCAAGATGCCTCTGGAAAAAAGCTAACCTATAGAGACCCTTTTACCAATAAAGAGTTTGTGCCACACGTTATGGAGCCAAGCTTAGGAGTAGATAGAGCCGTGCTGGTAACACTACTTAGTGCCTACACAGAGGAGCAACTAGAAGGAGATGACTCTAGAATAGTGATGAAGTTTAAACCAGAAGTGGCGCCAATAACCGTTTCTGTTCTTCCCCTTACAAACAAGCTAAAGGAGCCAGCAGAAGCACTTGCAGAGGAACTATCTAAGACTTTTCGCACAGACTACGATGCCTCTGGATCTATAGGAAAGAGATATCGGCGGTATGATGAGATAGGTACTCCACTATGTATCACTGTGGACTTTGATGGTGAAGAGGATGGTACAGTCACCGTAAGAGATAGAGATACTATGGCGCAGGAGAGAGTAAAGAAAGAAGAGTTGGTTGCGTATATTCGTGAGAAGACGGGGTTGTAAGGTTATATATGCTATATTTCCCTCCTGACGAATGTGGTGAGGAGGGGAAGAAAGGCACAGTGGAACTCCGTTTTCCTAAAAAAATTTATTGTACTGTATCCTTTAGGACAGGATGACATACTAACTTACCCCCCTACAAAATTCATCCATTCATTAACTCATTAATTCTTTAATCACTTCTACACCACCCACCAAAGCAACCACTCCATCACCCGCTTTGCATCTCCAAACCGGTCCTCACTTCCGAGTATAACTAGCAGATACCTTCTTTCTCCAAATCCAAAGGATGCAATAAAAGATCGCCCCGCCAAATCCGTGGTACCCGTCTTAAACCCATCAACTCCTTGTCCCAATAGTTCATTGGTATTTACTGCCTCATAACCTCTTCCTTTGGCCTGTACCGTGTATGTAGAAAGAGAGCCAGCCTCCACCATAATAGTATGTGTATGACGCGCATATCTTGTCAGAGTCAATAGATCCTCTGCTGTAGAATACTGTAAACCATCATCAAACCCAATTGGATTCACAAAATGAGTATGGTGCATTCCAAGATCCTTTGCCTTTTGATTCATCCAATCATAAAACTGTTCCTCGCCCAAAGGGGCATGCTCTGCCAAGGATATGGCAGCATCGTTTCCAGACGGGATCATAGCTCCATAGATAAGCTCCTTTACCGATACAACTTCTCCAGCATACAAGTGCAAAGAAGACCCCCCAGTACTGGCTGCCCGCTGAGAGATGGTCACTACCTCATCTTTTCCATAGTGCTCCAAAGCCACCACTGCTGTCATCACTTTTGTCAGTGAGGCAATTTCACGTTGCATAGAGGCATGGTGAGCATAGATAACCTCACCAGTCTCTTCTTCTGCCAACAGGATACTGACGGCAGAAATGATGGGGAGTCTCGTATATGTATCCTCATACTGCGCAGCTGGCTGCTCAATACTAATAGTACTTTCCATGATTTGTACCGGTGGTGTACTCAAGATAGCACCGCCTTCATACGGACTAATAAACAGCAATGCCGGTAGTATCATATCTAGCATAACCCCAGTGAGCTCATATCATAAAGAACCATGATTCCATCATCAGGATCAGTATTGATCACCGTGTGATCAATACTATGTTCTGCTAGGTAATTATAAAACACCTCCATTTTATATTTAAACTTAATCACGTCATCAAATATGATGATACTCTCTTCATGCACAAGTCCCCTCAATACTTGCATGTAGTTGAGGTAGTCTTTTTTCATCGCATCTATAAAAACCACATCATAGACCTGTGCCATGCTGGGGATCAGCACTCTTGCATCACCAAAATGTTGATGTATCTGTGTATACTCATATCTCTTAAAGTTTGCAGTGGCCTCCTCATAGGTAGGTTTACTCCAATCAATAGTGTCGATATCTCCCAGGCCATTTTCTCTCATTGCCTCAGCAAATACCATGGTGGACAACCCGTTGGCAGTACCGACTTCTAGTATTCTTTTTGGTCTAACCGAGCGCACAATAGAATATAAGTACAACGCTGTAGCCTCTGTGATGTTTGGGACATCCCGGGTGACACTTTCTGCCCGTAAATCATTAAACTGTTTTCTAAATACTGTTTTCATAAGGATCTATGTATAAAAAAATCGCGTACCTCCACCCGCCTGAGGCGGGTTTCAGGTACGCGATGAACCTTTTCTTTATGAAGTAGGCTTTAGATAGCCATTTTGAGAAATCCTTTTACCTTTATCCCACCAGTGAGCAAGTCTCCAGCCTTTTTAGATGGATCCTTGATAAATGGTATAGTCAGTAGTGCCTTTTCTTCTCTAAATTTCTTTACCTTTCCTGCAAGAATATTTTCTATAAGATTTTCTGGTTTCCCCTCTGCAGCAAGCTGCTCTCTAAAAAACTCTTTCTCTTTTTCGATGACAGCAGAGTCAACCTCTTCTGGGTATACAACC
>JBBKXV010000225.1:0-3291 GCA_037969665.1 Candidatus Altimarinota bacterium | reverse complement strand
CCTACAACGCCGGCTATTTGTTTTACTGCGGGAGGGAGAGTATTTAGAGTAGAGAAAAAATCACTTTTCTTTTCGGATTCAGGTATGGGAGTAGTTTCTCCTTGTGCACTAGCTACAGCTGATGTGAGATTACCTGCAATAATAGCATCCAACTGAGACACACTCTCACTCCATTGACCAAAATACGCCTGGTATAGTTTAGGGTTACCTTCCTTATTTGCGTAGACCTTTTTGAGGATGCTCAATAACTGCCCCTCTTCAGTTGTGGCAAGAGTAGGATTGCTGTTCATAAACGTAGCTAGATCTGAGACACGTACCTTTTTATCTTCAGCAGCAAGGAGATTGGCTTCTAATATATTCTTTAACAACGCCCCCGTATTGAGAAACAAGATATCAAGATGTTTTTTCTCTTGATCAGTATACTTCTCCATCTTTTTTGAAAGATCAAGGCCTAGGTATTCCTTACTCTGTGCTTTGATATCTATATCTAGCTCATCTAGCTTTTTATCTGCAGAGACGAGCTTTGCAAGTGCTTCAAAACTTTTATTTTCTATAGATGCTTTTGGCATTGAGGTATCTTTGCTATGAGGTTGTTGTTCTATTCCTGCCATGCTGTTGTTGATAGAGTATCGTATCAGTATATCATAAAGAGACCTTTTTTACTACAGGTTGATAAACAATAGTTTAGATATTGTTTATGCATGTTTGTGAGAAAGTGCATTATTTGAAGCAAGTGTTGTTTTAGTTTTCTGTAGCCCAAAAAAGTCCCTTACACTGGCCATTTGAAGTACTGATCCATTCTTTTGACTAGGGTCAGATAGTAGACCTATATGGAGATGTGGATTATTATTACCTAGCCCAGTTTTACCTAGCTGGTCACCTGCTTGTATATGCACAATTGGCTTACCACCATGTACTTGTTGTGTTAGCTCAGATAGGTGGGTATACCAAAGATATCGTACTGGCTTGCCGTCCTCGGCCAATATTTCTTTCCCCTGTTTATCTTTAAGAGGCTCATCCAACTTGAGGAGAACAGAGTTGGGTGTATCTATGCCTACTAGTTTTGTTGTCCCCCAGGGAGTATGTCCTCTTTCTGAATATATAATCGTACCTGAAGCGACCGCATATGCAGGAGTACCCTTTGGACTAGCAATATCTAGGCCTGAATCAGCAGGGTAGCCTGCTTCCTTTGTTTCGGAGGAGAGGGGTACTGGGTAAAAGTAATTACTTCCAGGCATTTTTGATGGCGAACCTAATCCACTTTCTCTATTTGTCATAGGAAGATCAGGTGTAGTTGTGGCAGATATTCCTATGGTCTTTAAAAACATTGCAATATTTACCTTTAGAAAGTCTAAACCTTTGCTGAACTGATTGAATAATCCTTGAAGTACTGATTGTTTTAAGGGCTCAAGTTGATTTCGTGTTTCCTCTGAAATATGCTCTAATGATTGATCTATGGGGGATTGTTTTTCGATGCTCATATAAAAAGTAAGAAAAGAGATATCAAATCATTATATCATAGCATATAGAAAATAGTGAACTGGGCATCATAAAAGTAACAATGTATACAAACTATAACAACACAGGTAAAAAGTTTTCCTATATTCTACAGTTGTGAAGGGCATGATGTTTATAGTATATAGATATCTTTTTCATGCTCTCAAAAACAGAAAGCCTTCACATCACAGGTCTTACGTGCTCCAAAATAACCATAGAGGTTGATGTGGTACGAGGGATGCCAGCATTTGCGATAGTTGGACTGGCAGATACTGCAGTACAAGAGGCGCGGGAGCGAGTAAAAAGTAGCATACGCAACTCTGGGTACGCATTTCCCACTAAAAAAATCATTGTAAACCTAGCTCCAGCTGGGATGAAAAAGCAAAGCTCTTCCTTTGACCTTCCCATGGCGGTGGGTATTTTAAAGGCCTCTGATCAGATACCTTCTTTGCCAGAAAAGACGGTGCTGCTCGGGGAGTTGTCCTTGGATGGTGGAGTGCGGCATGTGAGAGGAGTATTGACCATGGCGCTATTCGCCAAGGATGCTGGATATAAAAAAATCATTGTACCAAAGGAAAACCTACTAGAAGCATCATTGGTCAAGGGGATCGAAGTATATGGAGTGGAGACCTTAGCTGAGGCTATAGCCGCAGTGGAGGGACAGGGTAGTCTCTTTCAGGCCACGGAGGAGGAGGTCTTTGGGAGTATGGAGATACACCCTCCTGTGAATGTAGACATTTCCCAAGTGCAAGGACAGTTCCACGCCAAGCGAGCGCTTGAGATTGCTGCTGCGGGAGGTCACAATATCATACTCAATGGTCCGCCGGGGAGTGGTAAGTCTATGCTTGCCAAGGCACTTCAGGGGATCCTTCCACCCATGAGTATAGAGGAGGCCATCGAGGTTTCAGAGATATACTCCGTGTCTGGACTATTACCAAAGGGCAAGGCTTTGGTGGAGCAACGCCCCTTTCGTACGGTGCATCACACGGCCTCATCAGTGTCTATAGTGGGAGGAGGGCGTATTCCTCGCCCAGGAGAGGTGTCCTTGGCACACCGTGGAGTGCTATTTCTTGATGAGTTGCTAGAGTTCCCCAAGGAGGTGCTTGAGGTCCTTCGTCAGCCACTTGAGGATAGAAGTATATCTGTATCACGAGCCCTAGGCACAGAGTCATACCCTGCCAGTGTGATGCTAGTCGGAGCTATGAACCCCTGCCCTTGCGGGTTTCTCACTGACAAGGAGCGAGAGTGTGTATGCAACGAGCGTACAGTGGAAAAGTACCAAAAAAAACTCTCAGGCCCCCTGTTGGATAGAGTGGATATGTATGTGGAGGTGCCACGTGTGGATATTGATAAAATGCAACAAAACGCGGTAAAGTCAGCATCTTCAGAGGAAGTGCGCCAGAGAGTAGTTGCGGCTCGGGAGATACAACGAAGTAGATTTCAAGGGAAACAAGTGTATATGAATAGTGAGATGTCCAACCAAGATATTGAAGAGTTTGTTTGTCTAGACAAGGAGGTGGAGGAGTTTGCTATGATAGCAGCAAAAAAGCTAAAGCTCACGGCGAGATCGTACTTTCGTCTACTGCGGCTTGCATGTACAATTGCAGATCTTGATAGTAGTAATCAGGTTAAAAAAGAGCATGTAAGTGAGGCACTACAGTATAGGAGAAGGGAATAAAATACGAATGAGAGGACTGAAGATTGGAATATGGTAGCTGAAGAGTTTAAAGTGAGAACGTTATTGAGGAGCAGGATGTAACTAAAAAAGCGGAGGACAATGTCTCCGCTTTTCAC
>JBBKXV010000224.1:0-1901 GCA_037969665.1 Candidatus Altimarinota bacterium | reverse complement strand
GGTATATAGATATCGATGGCACCAAGGACATTGGTGCATACTCTGATATACGAGTCTCTATATATACCATTGATGACGACTGCACTGTGGACTACTCATGGTGCTATTCCAACCAAAGCAGCAGCCTACAACACGCGGTCAAAACAGGTGACACCATTCACCTTGCTGCAGGCACGTATGATCCAGTGACCTTGGACTATCCTGCTACCAACATCACACTAAGTGGTGAGGGATTATCTACTCTTTTTAATGCAGGAGGTGCTGCAGATAGCCTCCTCCTAAAAAACATATCTAATTCTGAGTTTAGTCATTTTGCAGTATCAAATAGCACGAGTACAATCAGTACCACGTATGACATCTCTCACATCCTATATGATTATGGAGGGAATACGTACAACCAAACATCTGGACTGGGGTTTGGTAGTGATGATATCTTGATGATTTTTTCTGACAGTGCCTGCAGTATAGTCCCAGTCTCCACAGATGGCACAGATATTACAGCATTTATTGACAGCATCACCACAGATCTCAACCTTGCCTTGGTCAATGTCTTTGGATCAAATGTCACCATATTGGTACCAAGTGAGCTTGCGTCCACCGCCATAGAGTTTACCAACTATACGAGCACAAACTGTGGTGCTGCCACTACGGTGGACCTTTTTGTACCAAACGTATTTACAACATCAGCAGGAGAATACACCTATGACGCTGCTGCAGTGGACGCATCTGGAGCAACTCTCACCACAGGAATCACCAATCCACCAAGCTTGGACAGGACTGTGATTGTCCCTCCCACAGGTGGCATACGCTTGGATACTAGTGATACAAATACCTTTGATACAATAAGCTTTAACTCAAACGCAATGGGAGTCTATCTAGGAGCAAGCTCATATGACAACCGGATCAAAAACTCGACCTTTCAAGCTACTGGACAGTACGATGTCTATTCACTAGCAACTAGTGACAATGCACTTGAGGATACTACAATCGATTTGAATAAGATATTTATCGGGAGCACTGGTGATGTGCTTGCCTACTATACCACGCAACTCACCACCACCAGTGCGGCAGGTGGCGCTCCCATAGCAGATACAGATATCACGATCAAAAACAACCTCGGAGCAACGGTTGCTACCCTAGTATCAGATGGTAGTGGCACAACAGCCTGGTCCAGTCCCATACTTGCCACTATACTTACCCAAGGAGCTAGCTTTACCCATACCAGTGGAAACCTTAACCCCTTTCAAATAACAGCAAGTGCCTCAGAGTTTACTCCTAAAACAGTGAGCCAAGCTATCAATCAAGCGAAACAGACCATCACCATCACTCTTACCCCTGTACCAAGCGCACCGTCCCCTCAGGGAAGTACATCATACTCAGGTAGCGGCGGTGGTGGGTTTGGTGGTAGCTATCAAACCATGGGAGAGGTCTACCCTGAGCTATTTCCAGAGGATAAGGAACCAGAGGAGGTGCCAAAAAACTCCGCTGGTGATCAGAAGCAACCTCAGACAGTATGCAATCGGACAAGTACGGCATCTCCCTTTTTGGACATTGACCAACACTGGGCACAAACTTGGATAGCACTTTTATATCAAAAGTGCGTAGTGGAGGGTAAAACATCTCAGTACTTTTCACCCGACACAGATATAACGCGGGCAGAAACAGTAAAGATAGCTAGCCGTCTCTTTGCCCTTGGGACTTCAGAGTATGAGCCATTGTTTTCAGATGTGCGAGCCATAGATTGGTTTGCCCCATATGTCACGCAAGCCTCTAAGAAAGGTATTGTGATTGGTTACCTCGATCCTACTACTGCCCTGCCACAATTTTTACCAAATGCATCGGTCACCCGAGCAGAGGCGGTAAAGATACTACTCACAGCAAGAGGAATAGATATAGGTAGC
>JBBKXV010000223.1:0-1274 GCA_037969665.1 Candidatus Altimarinota bacterium | reverse complement strand
TGGTGAGTGCACCAAAGTTTTCATTTGAACTAGTGATAACACTACCAATTTGCGTGCTATAGCTATCAAGTAACTGCGACGTGGTCAAAGCACCTTTCTGCAAGTGTTGTATCTCTTTTGCAGCTGCATCTAGTGTATCTTTCACTGCTGCTAGTTCAGCTTTGAGTGTCTCGTTGTCTTTTTCCGCCTGTGTTGCTTTTTCGTATGCTTGACCAGCCTGAAACATACCAGCACCAAGACCACCTGGAGCGTCATTGCCACACCCCACGAGAAAAAGGGATGTAGTTGCTGCACCTGCGAGGATGAGCTTTCTACCTCCAGCTAGCTGCTTCATGCGAGGTAACATTGCCTCAGTCATCTGTACCAGCTTTGGTTTTGTACTACCAATGGTAGCTAACATACTGTGCCGAGCCTTCTCTGTAAACAGAGCACGTAATCCAGTATCCTCCATGGCACTCTCAGCGGTGGATAACTCCTCCTTGGATAAGGGTGTACCAATTTCCTTGAGCATCATTAGGATAGGGCTTTGCGGTAGATCCAAAAAACCTACCTCCTCTCTCTGATTGTGAAATGACATAGTGGGGTAATATAAAGTATCATAATAGTATACCTTATCTGTGTTGGTTTTGCCTAGTGCCTAGCTGCATACCTCACTACGACTACTGCACAACGAAACCAGCACTGCATTATATAATGGTTACAGCTTCATTTTTTCTATCTACCAACACGCACTACTAGCAAACTATCTACATCTGTCTCCCTCCAGGTAAATACAAGCTGATCTTCAGTGGGTACGTAGTCCATGTGTACCACACCTATAACATTTTTATTATCAATAGGGAGCTCAATGCTGTTTACCCACTGCTGGCCGATATCTTCTCCACCTAGTCGTCGCTTCACCTCAGGAGAAAGACCAATCTTTGATCTAGTAGAGAGTGAAATCTGTTCATAAGCATTGTTTGTCCTCTTATGTCCTATCTGTGGTGAAGGTCTATCTAACTCCAATACAACAAGCTCAAAAAGTTCATCAGCTTTAAACTTATTCTCTAAATACCCCTTAGCTTCTTGGATATGAAATGGTATTCTTGGGAGTAGGATCCTCTCTAGACTATGAGACTTACCATGACTATCCTCAGTCAACACATTGGTATTGTTATTTACTGAAAGTACACGTGTCTGGATACGGTTTGTTAAAAAAAAGATCTGCTCTTCAAAATTTGACAAGGCCTTTTGTTGCATCTCCGTGGATGGCTTTGAACGCTTCGTTGAGAATA
>JBBKXV010000222.1:0-8972 GCA_037969665.1 Candidatus Altimarinota bacterium | reverse complement strand
ATTAAACATGATTATAATGAAATACCAAAAACAACATCACCTCGGGAAAGAAGCCTATCATAGCTATGATCCCAATATTGATAGGTGGCACAGTCTAGCACCACAAGATCAGACTACATTTATTTTGGCTGAAAAAGTATCAAGGCAACAAGGGCAAAGGGAAGTGCTCCTAGACCTATATCCGAAAGAATCTTCCCTTAGTGCTCTTATGGAGGCGTATTATAGTCTCACTATAGATATAGATACGAGTCCAAATCAATATTGTGTAGCCATTTTAGACGCGGAAAGTCCTTCATATCAAACATATGCAGGATATACAAAGAAATCTTACCGCGGCAATACAAGCCTATTTGAAGATATTAAAAAGTATATAGTGGAGCGTAATATAAGCACCTACAGAACTCAACCCACCTGGCTAGGACATGCATCAGTATCCAAGGCAAGCTATATCCCCCCGCATCATCTCGAGCTAGAGGGGTTAATCCACGCCTTGGACAGATATCTTTCGCTTGATCTTCCTCAGACCATTCAACTTGCACTCAGTCATGCCTATATATTCTTACTGTTACCCCTAGAGGAAAAAAATAGTAGTTTTATACGGAGTTATGGATACCATCTCTCACGAGAAATCTTTAAAACACGGCATCCATTGCCATGTTCATACATGATCGCACGACACCTCAAAATATACAATAGTGCCCTTTCAAACATATATGAACAAGAAGATATTGCAGGATGGGTACATACATTTTTACGGTTTTCCTCAGAAGCACAACGTAAAAGCCTCAATGACTCTTCTCTTATACATAAGACCTATGATGAGTCAACAAACAAGCTGGGACAGCTCCGAAAAGTAAGTACTCAGGCGCCAATTTTATTAGACCATCTACATACTATGCCTGTTTTAGACATCCATACTGTTATCCACCTCACAGGACTTTCTAAACCAAATGCTACTCATCTCATCAATCTATTTGAAGAGTATGCTATTATCAAACAGATCACCGAAGGGAAGAGAAATAGAAAATTTGCCCTCACATCATTTCTACACTGTATCACCCCGTAACACTATGAGACATTCTGGACGTTTTCTACTGGCACTTATCTTTTGCCTTGTACTAGCTGGTACGGTCTATGCACTTTCCACAGGGAGGCTGGGGTAATTTTAAACAAAAACCTATAGCCTAGATCACTGCCTATCACATAGACACCATGTATGATAGTGCAAACATTTTATTTGGTGTCTACCTCGAGTCACTAAAAATCATAAAAAAATAGAGCCTAGCTTGTATAAGCATCTCGATTGCCCTATAATGCGGTGGATTTTTAGATCAATCACAATTGGCAAAAATGCAACACAAAATGCACCTCAGTAGTCACGCAAAAGCGTTACCAAAAAACAGTCTTATCATCGTCCCCGTGGCAGAAGGGAAAACCCTCAAGCTACATCAGGCATATAGCTCACATAAAAAGCTACTCCAAGCAAGGTCTTTTACAGGTACCCTTGGCACAAGTCAGGCAGTTACCTTAGATGACCAGGATATTATTTTTCTTGGTATCGGTAATAAGTCTAGCTTTACTTTTCCTGCGCTCCACAACTCCTTTGGGGATATCGTGCGGGCATATCTCGGCAAGGTCCAACATATCTGTCTAGTTGTTGACGGATTTTCTCAGGTTTCAAAGGATAATATCATCTACGAGGCTGCGTATATGCTGGACTTAGCATCCTACCAGTTTCATACATATAAGACGAAACCAGATAGCGCATTAGAGCTTGTTGGACTTCATCTCATCGGTGATGACCTTAGTAAAAAAGATGCCCCAGAGATGGAAAAGGCAAGATTACTTACAGATGCTGTGCGATTTGCAAGAGACCACGTCAACCACCCAAGTAATATAGCAACTCCTCAATTTTTAGCGTATGCTCTCAAGTCAGATAGCTATAAAAAAGCACTAAAAGTAGAAATATTTGATCACAAAAAAATACTTAAATTAGGTATGAATCTTGTTGATGCTGTGGGTCGAGGAAGTGCAAATGCACCTTACTTTGTAAAAATTACATACACAGGAGACAAGAAACTCAAAGGACATACCGCACTAGTAGGAAAGGGAGTTACCTTTGATACTGGTGGAGTGCAATCAAAGCCAGACTTTTCCATGAATTCCATGAAGGGGGATATGGGAGGAGCTGCCTTGGTCATGGGGGTAATGCACGCACTAGCCACATTAAAGCCAGCTATCAACGTGATGGCATATATTCCCTTGGTGGAAAATGCCGAGGATGGAAACTCATTTAAACCAGATGATGTCTATACAGCTTTCGACGGTACTACGGTAGAAGTTGTTCATACAGATGCTGAGGGCCGTTTGATCTTGGCAGATGCACTCGCCTATGCCAGCCATGATATGCCAACAGAGATATTTGACTTTGCCACACTCACAGGGGCAGTATCTATTGCGGTAGGAAGTGAATACGCAGCCACCATGGGTACCAACCAGCGTGCCATGGATACACTACGTACACTGGGAAATGCCACTGGAGAAAAAGTATGGCAGCTACCACTAGATGAGGAGTATAGGAAAAATCTAAAAAGTGATATCGCAGATATAGCAAGTCTATCTAAAGCTCGCATGCTACCTGGCACTATTATCGCAGGGTTATTTCTTAGCACCTTTGTAGGTAAGGATATCCCATGGGTACATATGGATATTGCTGCTGTTGCATCACGTGATAAGCCTCAAGGGTTGCACTCACATTTTTCCTCAGGATTTGGAGTTCGCCTCATGTATGAATATCTCACTCAATCTTAAGTCTTTATGTCAGAGCTCACCAAAATACCACCAAATAATACCGACTCTGAGCGCAGTGTGCTCGGAGCATGTATGTTAGAAAAAGATGCTATTGTTAAAGTAGCTGACCTTCTTAACCCAGATGATTTTTATGACAATCGTCATGGGGATATATACGAAGGTATTGCTACACTGTATAAGTCCCATATGCCTGTGGATGTCATCACTGTGGCAGATTGGCTCAACAATAGAAAACTGCTAGATAAGGTAGGTGGTCCAAGTATGTTGGCAGAGCTTACCGTAGAGTGTCCTAGTAGTGTCAATGTGTACCAATATGCACAAATCGTCAAAACAAAGTCCACACTTAGGAAGTTACTTCATTGTGGTAGAAAGATCACTGACTTAGCCTATCAAACTGATAGAGAGCTTCCAGATATCTTGGAGGAATCAGAGCAAACTATGTTTGGGGTTACTCAAGCCTTTGTCAAAAACCACTTTATCCACATCAAGGATATTGTTGAAAAGCGTTTTGAAGAGTTTTCCAGAAAACACGATAGTGATGAGGAAGATCAGCTTCAGGGGCACTCTTATGGGTTTAAGAATCTGGACTTTTATACCCAAGGTCTCAAGCCAGGTGAGCTGATCATCTTAGCAGCAAGACCTTCTATGGGTAAATCTGCATTTGCACTCAACATCGTGCAGCATGTAGCAATGAAACAGAATAAAGTCGTAGGATTTTTTTCCATAGAGATGCCAAAGGAGCAAATGGTTGATAGGTTATTTTCCTCAGTGCTAGGTGTCAACTCCTTTAAACTGCAAAAAGGGCAACTGACTGAAGAGGAGTTTTCTCGTATGGGTGACTGTCTTGAAGATATGAGTAAGGCAGAAATATACTTTGATGATACAGGAGGACTCAATACCACAGAGCTCAAGTCAAAGGCACGTCGGTTACAAATGGAACGGGGACTTGATCTTATTGTCATCGACTACTTGCAGCTTATGAGTGGAAACCAGCCCAATAATAGGGTCCAAGAGATCTCGGAAATATCTAGATCCCTCAAATCCCTAGCAAAAGAGCTACAGGTTCCTGTCATTGCGCTATCTCAGCTTTCCCGAAGTGTAGAGCAGCGCCCAAACAAGCAGCCAGTTCTCTCTGACCTCCGTGAGTCGGGATCTATTGAGCAAGATGCTGATATTGTACTCATGCTATATCGTGAATCATACTACGATCCAGACACTGAATTTCCAAATAAAGCGGATATCTTTATCAAGAAAAACCGTAATGGACCAACAGGGCACGTAGAGATGGTCTTTGAATTAGAAGTAGGACGGTTTGTTGCACAGGAAAACAATTTTGATTTCTCAGAGGAGTCTGCTTAATACTATTTATTATGAAACACATATTACGTCCACTAGTTATTGTATCTCTGCTCATTCCAATGTTATTTGGGCAGATAGTCACTACGTTTGCTCAAGACGCCAGCCAAGGAGAGGCTATATCCATCGCCCCCGCTGAGCTTGCTGCAACACGTGCTATTATCACATCACAACGTGAAGTAGAGGTTGGTCGAAACCTTATTTTTGATGCGTCAAAAAGTAAGCTAACTGGAAACGAAGTGGCTACATATGCTTGGGATTTTGGTGATGGAAATAGTGATACAGGAAAAGAGGCTGTACACATCTATGATATTCCAGGTACCTATACCGTCACCCTCACCCTATCTATTGGTCAACAAACATTTACCACT
The DNA here is from genome assembly GCA_037969665.1 of Candidatus Altimarinota bacterium. Lineage (GTDB taxonomy): Bacteria > Patescibacteriota > Gracilibacteria > 1-14-2-50-48-13 > 1-14-2-50-48-13 > JBBKXV01. Next base: position 4,434 of record JBBKXV010000222.1, on the reverse strand, counting down.
ACACAAAATATCTTTGCCTACACAAAGGTAGTCACATTTTTCTATAATGGCGAAAAGAGTACTCTTGAAAGTAACCTCCCATCGTTGGAAATACTAGCTCAGAAAGCTGGTATCTTTCTGAATGTTATTGCAGGAACAGAGGATAATCCTTTACTGACCGAAGAGGCAATCACTTCAGCTCTTCTCAGTAAAAGTCAGGTGCTGGAAAACTCCACCGTTATTATAGGAGGACCTCAAGGATCAAGCTTTTTGTCAGCTATTAGTAAAGTTGCTACAGAAAAAAATATAGAGAAAAATCCTTTTGAGAAAAAGATCGTGGTTGTTTCTACCAGGGATCCACTTTGGCTATTTAAACGTATTGCGCAGCGCCTTGTGGGGCTCATTTCTCCTGAGGAGCTGATTTTGATGCAAAATGATCCCTTTTCCACCCTGAGTTTTATCCTACTCAGTGAGACACCTGAGACCTTTTTAGAAAAAGTCCCATCAGAGGACTATACTATACTCCATACTGAAAGTAGTGAGTCTCCATTTCTGCTGCTTTCCTATTTGATCACCATCGCTATCACCAATGGTATCCCTACACAGGTAATAACCTTTGTGTTGTTTCTCCCCGTAATTCTCACCATTGTTGGTTTTTTTAAACTCTTTATTGGAGCAGAAACCATCGGGCTATTTCAACTACTTGTCCTCACACTGTCATTTTTTATTCTTGGAATAACCATGGGTACGCTCGTCTTAGTACTTTCTATTGCAGTGGGTGTCCTTATGAGATTTTTTCTACAAAAAACACCAATGCTCTTTGTTTCTAAGATGACATTATTACTTAGCACCTCTCGTTTGATGGTACTATTGTTGCTCATCTTTGGTTCTGAGGTGGGACTATTTTTTGGAATAGACAACTCCAATACCCAGCGAGCACTGCTCTCTATATTCCCCATGATCCTTATTGCCATGCAGGCTGATAAGTTTTCACAGTTATCTTGGCCTATAAGTCTCTCAAAAACAGCATTTGTAAGGTTACTAACTTCCTACGTCGCTGTGGTAGTAGCATACTTTATTATCAAGTGGCCTGCCTTAGAGACTATGCTTCTGGCTATTCCAGAGCTCATTATACTCACGTATATCCTCCAAATTTTTATAGGACGCTATCGTGGACTTCGGGTGGTAGAATATATGAGATTTAGAGAACTATTTAAACATGATATTGAAGAATAACCTATGGTAAGAGCACGAGATATATTGGGACTCAATGCACGGTCCCTCCTCTACATTAATAAATACAACAAAAGACAGCATCTTGAGTTTGCAGATAGCAAACTCAAGGCTAAGCGTTTTTTGGAAGCAAGAGGCGTACGCGTTGCAAAGCTTGTACGTGTGTACAGGGATCATGCCTCGTGTACATTGGAAGATGTCACCAAACTACCAGGAAACATTGTTATTAAGCCAAATGATAGCTCAGGAGGAGCAGGTATTCTTGTCCTAAAGGATAAAAAACCTTTTGGATGGATTAACTCATCAGGAAGTAGAGTCACACATGCTGAGGTCCTGAGGCATTGTAACAATATTGTTGCTGGTTCTTTTCATGGTGCTGGAGCAAATGATATTGTCCTTATAGAAAAACGGATTATTGCACACCCCAAACTTCAACCTATTAGTTATAAGGGACTACCTGACGTTCGAGTAGTCGTATTTAACCTGGTTCCTGTTTTAGCAATGATTCGCTTACCCACTCCACAGTCTGCTGGAAAAGCAAATCTACACCTTGGCGGTATTGCTGCAGGAATAGATATTTCGAAAGGAGAGATTACCTATTTAACACAGTACCACAAGCTCATTCATGAGCTACCAGGTGTAGGAGAAATTCGGGGGCTCAAAATACCTTTTTGGGATCAGATTTTATATATGGCATCCAAAGTCCAAAAGTCTACCAAGCTTGGTTATGTTGGTGTGGATATCGCATTGGATAAGCACGGACCTATTTTACTTGAGGTCAATGCACGTGCAGGCTTAGAAATACAGGTTGCCAATCTAGTGCCACTTCGTAAGCGCTTGAGGCGTATTGAGGGCCTCAAAGTGAAAACTGTCAAACAGGGAATCACCATTGCGAAGTCAATGTTCGGAAGAAAGGTGGAGAGAGATATTGAAGCCCTTTCTGGTAAGGCGGTAATCGGTGGTACTGAGTACATCTACCTCCACCTGCCCAGTGGACCTCGCAAGTACCTTGCCAAAATCAACCCTATGCTCAGTGATAACTACGTATCCACTGAATTATTTGATGAACTACAGTCCATCACCCGCGTGGAAAACTCTAGCTCGGTGCGACTCAAATACACCATGCTCCATAGAAAGTCACAAACCATACTCAAGCCTATGAGTATGCCACACCCTGATGTACAAATCATTTTGGGAAAGAGAGAGCTCAGCCACTTTCTAATTGACCCTTTTAAGTATAAAGATGGCGAACTTCCCATGGAGCCAGACCACCTCGAACGCGTGGAACATATCAAGGCTCAAGTCTCTCAAAAACAGGTGATAAAGGAATGGAAGAGTATTGATTCGGTATTATATAATATAGATGCTGATCTTACGAAAGCCTTTCCTCTCATGCCTACCAATTATCTTGATGAGCAAGAAAAGTACATCCGTTTGGATGGTGACTACAATCCCCAATTTACCTATAGACGTAATGAGGAGATTTTTGAAGAATGTATCCGAAAACTGGATAGCCTTGAAATTGAAAAGGGAATACCAACGGGGGATTTTTTCGAGAAGAAAAGACAAGAGCTCATGTATAAAGCACGCATGCTTTATAATATAGGAATCAATGCAAAGGAGTTTACTGCATATTCGCATGAGTTTTTTAGAACAAACTATGACCTGATTGAAGAGGCGAAAAGCTTTGTAAAGGAGTACAAAAAAATTGCTAGCACCCCCCATAAACATACAAAAGTGAATGCCACGCAAATGGAAGAATATGTGCGCGGACATCTCGAAAAACTCAAACTAACGAGTTGGAATATACGTGTCAGAAATAAGGGAGCTTCACGCATTGGAGTAGGTACTAGTACCAAACGAAACATATACCTTCGAGGTGATGCTACCTTTCGTAAAGAAAGTGTCGATAGCCTCCTCGCACACGAGATTGATACGCATGTACTCCGTATGGAGTCTGCATTTGCGCAGCCATACAAAATCATGATGAAAGGGCCTCACTACCTAGCCACTGAGGAAGGGCTTGCGGTGTATAACCAAATGAAGTACCTCAAGAAAAATCAGCAAAAGTACTACTTGCCTGCACTCAACTACATCAAAACCACTCGTCTACACGAATGTTCTTTTAGGGAGGGTCTAACAACCCCAATCATGTCGTTGCTGCAAAATACATTTAGCTCAAGAGAGGATTTTCTCCTGCGCAGTTTTAGGTCTATTTTCCGTAGTAAACGAGGTCTAGGGGATACCTCAGAACATGGAGGTTATACAAAAGACCTCGTGTACTACAGTGGGTACCTCAGTATTGGAACATATCTTGCCAATGGAGGCGATATAGAAAGTCTCTATATTGGAAAAGTGCATATAGAAGACCTTCCCGTGCTCGAGAGTATCAAGGAAATCAAGAGTGCAACATTTCTACCACCTAACCTCACCTAATATGATTGAGTTTCACGCAGTGACAAAAACAGTTGGCCCAAGGACAATATTAGATACGCTCAACCTTAGTATCGGTCCAGGAGAGTTTCTATCTATCACAGGGCCATCCGGAGCAGGAAAGTCCACGCTCATCAATATGCTTATCGGACGAGATAAACCAAGCTCTGGGGAGGTCATGATTGATGGGATTCATCTAGAAAAAATGGATGCACAAAAGCGGCAACTTTTTAGAAGAAATATTGGAATTATTTTTCAAGACTATAAGCTCCTACCCAACAAAACTGTGTATGAAAATGTCGCTTATGCCTTGGAAGTATGTGGAGAAGGAGAATCTCTCATAGAAAGTAGGGTACCAAAAATCTTAGACCTTGTAGGACTTCTAGGCAAGCAGCATCAATACCCTAGAGAAATTTCTGGTGGTGAACAACAACGTACAGCCATAGCAAGAGCATTAGTACATAACCCGCATTTACTCATTGCAGACGAACCCACGGGTAACCTAGATAAGGATACAGCAAAGGATATCATCGATCTTTTGCTTCAGATTAACAAGGCAGGAACGACTATTGTGCTCACAACACACAATGACACCATCCTCCAGTACGTAAAAAAACGTATCATTGTCCTCGACCACGGACAGATTACCATGGACAAACAGATGGCATCATAATCATAGAACTGGCTTGCAATGCTATATTTTCTCTTGCGAGCTGGCCAGTTTTTGTTACAATAATGCACGTTTTATGCCCACATAGCTCAGTTGGATAGAGCAGCGCCCTTCTAAGG
>JBBKXV010000221.1:0-1195 GCA_037969665.1 Candidatus Altimarinota bacterium | reverse complement strand
ATCATGTCCAGTATGCTTCAATGCATCTGCAAAGTGCCCCTGATACATCTGTAAATCCTCCATGGCCAGAGGTGAGATGTACTTACCTCGAGTACTAGGATATTGCTCCAATAACTGCTCCTTTTCAAATTGAGCAGTATTATACTGGACTACCACATCACCCCTTTCCCCTTTTAGGATCACATCTACCTTTCCGTCAGAGGTACAATCAAACAATCTGACTATCTTGCCACGATGTTCAGAGATCACTGTGGTACAACCCTCTAAGCCCCCTGCCTTTACCATGTCACAAGAAGGCATAGTCAATGTACTAAGCAGCATCCCTGCCGAAATCATTTTCTTTACCATGTCCTATGAAGTTATAGTGGGCACACCATAGTCATTCTTTTCAAATATGCAAGATGTAGTATACTGCTCTCATATATATCAACAACTACCTTGAAGCATACCACCCACAAATTGAAATGTGATGCATACACCATTGCATACTACAGCTTTGAACACCCTGCTCCAAAGGGGGTTATACTGATGCTTCATGGATATATGGATCACAGTTTTTCCAATGAGCGCTTTATACGTGACCTTCACAGTCTCGGATATATTGTAGTTGCGGCAGATCTCCCGGGACATGGTGGCTCAACTGGAGACAGAGCAGGTATAGATAACTTTCACAGCTATGGACAAGCTGTTGTCCAACTCACCAAGTCTATAAAAACTACATATCCCAACTTACCATGTATTGGCATGGGACATAGCACAGGTTGTGCCGCACTATTGGATGCTGTATTTTTTCATAGTTTAGAGATTGATAGGCTCCTCCTCATTGCACCTTTGATCAGGTCCTTTATGTGGGAGTGGAGCAGGCTAGGTACAGCTATCGCAGGTCGTCTTACCACCCATCTCCCTCGGATACCTGTAGACTTCACTCACAACCGCGCGCCTCATGTTCGGGATGAATACTACATCAGCAAAGCCCCGATACACTGGATTACAATGCTACAACAGTGGGTACAAGAAATAAATGAACTACAAGTCACATCAACTATCCAAACCAAAGCTATCCTTGCAAAACAAGATACCGTAGTAGACAACTGGACTAACAATAAAATACTCAAACAACTATTTACCAACTATACTTGGAGGTATATACCAAAGGCCTATCATAGCATGACTCAGGAACGTAAGGATATGTATG
>JBBKXV010000220.1:0-2148 GCA_037969665.1 Candidatus Altimarinota bacterium | reverse complement strand
ATCATCATTGACGGAGGAAAGGGGCAACTTTCCCATGCCCTCGAGTCTTTGACTCCTGATATGCAGGATATCCCTTTTATTTCTCTCGCCAAACGTGAAGAGGAGGTATTTCTACCTGGGCAGTCCGATCCAACAATACTACCACGCTCCTCCAAGGCGCTCTACCTCCTCCAAAATATACGTGATGAGGCTCACCGGTTTGCTATTTCGTATAATAGAAATATACGTGCAACATCTATCAAACGTTCTATACTGGATGAGATTAAAGGAGTGGGCCCAAAAACGAAAAAGAAACTACTGACCACTTTTGGTGATATTAAAGGTATTGAAAGAGCTAGCCTCGATGAGGTAGCAAAAGTTGCAGGAATGCCTACTGCCAAAGCCATTAAAGAGATATTATAAAACACTATGTTACTTATTGCCCAGATCATCCTCAGCATCCTATCAGCGGTATTGACCATCTATGCCGTATGGAAAAAACCAATCTACTTTTTCTATCTTCTCTTCCTGCTTTTACTATTGGGACAGCTAGCCAGGATCCCTTTACCCATTACAGATAAGGGGATTCTTATCTCCGATGTGGTCCTTCCACTGGGAATTGGACTCTGGTACCTTCAGGCAGTGTTGTATAGACGTCCCCTACAGACTACCACTACAGGTGTGTCCATTTTGCTTTTTATCATTATTGCAGGACTATCCTTAGTTACCAATCTAACAGAGCTACCCGGAGGAGAGCTTTTGGAGGCAGGGTTTTACTTGTTTCGACTTGTTTCCTACCTTCTGCTCTACTACATGGCCCTTGATGTGCTCAAGGAAAAAAACAACCGCAAAGCCTTTCTCCAGGGCCTTTTATATGCCACCATTGGACTAGCCCTCTTGGGGGTCCTGCAGTTTATCTTTATCCCAGACTTTACCTTTATGGCAGAGTATGGCTGGGATCCACATATAGGACGGCTATTGTCTACCTGGTATGATCCAAATTATCTTGCTGGGTTCTTTGCCTTGATTATTAGTATCTACTTTTCCCTTTGGTACTTTAGTAGCAAAAAAAGCAGTCTACAGATGCTATATCTCCTTATTATTGGTATCTGTTTTGTCTTGACCTTATCACGTAGTGGAATGCTTGCCCTAGGGCTTATGATAGGAATCCTTGGCGTAGTAAAGATGAGAACATTGCTGATTCTTGTAATAATAGTATCTTCACTGGCGGTAGCTAGCAACGAACGCTTGCAAGAACGTTTTTTAGGGCTCGCCAATGGCGCTATAGGGTATGCCACAGGCTCTCTTGATCATGATATTGATATTACCTCTCTCAAGCGTATTGAGTCCTGGGAAGGGTCTATGAGTATCAGTGCGGGGAAGGAGATCTTAGGTGTGGGGTATAACTCTATAAGCTATAGAAAGCTCAGTAAAGGACTGGTGACTGATGGTAATATCCACTCTGCAAGTGGATCTGACTCATCTTTACTCAATATTTATCTTACCACTGGGATCATAGGATTTATGATCTACTTCTTTATATTTCTCAATATTCTCTGGAAGAGTATGGGGCTCTACCTTTCACAACATACTGACGCCACGCAAAAAGCCCTTGGACTAGGATTCTTTGCAGGGTTACTAGGAATCATGGCTCACTCCTTTTTTGTAAATAGCTTACTCCTACCATTTTTTCTGATGGTCATCATGCCCTTCTTTGCATTGATAGAGCTCTACCGTTTAGAGTCTCTTGATCATCAGGTGGATAAACATAGCTAACATGACGTATCCTATAAATGCCTCCACACTCACGATAAACTGCTGGAGCAATGTCACTGGGACGATATCTCCGTACCCCAGACCAGCAAAGGTGACAATACTAAAGTAAATATATTTAAATCCAATGGGGTCCACTTCCGTGATTGCTTTTACAGAAGAAAATGAGTCTGAGAGAAGAAAGAGAAAAGCAAATACCAGCACCATAAAGAGTGCTGTCCCCCCCCATCGTACAAAACTCAATCCAAAGTTGCTTGATACTTGAAAGATACTATAAGAAAAATACTTATCCATTTTTCCTTCTTGCTTATATCGCTCTTTTCTAAATACCATCTTTTGCTCATAGGAGCGATCTGTAGCCTCCACAAATCCCTTTTTTTGGTACACTATCTCGAG
>JBBKXV010000219.1:0-5466 GCA_037969665.1 Candidatus Altimarinota bacterium | reverse complement strand
GAGATATCAAGTGTTAAATATATTGATAGAGGATACGAAGACCTAGAAAATAAAGTAAGAGGACTTGGTGGTGTTATACATCGATTAGAAGAGTAATATGAAATGCCCAAAGTGTGATGCTACAGATACAAAGGTTGCAGACTCTCGACTCACAGAGCAGGATAGCGCCATCCGTCGTAGACGGATGTGTGATCATTGTGGACATCGATTTACTACCTTTGAGCGCATGGATGTTGTGGGAATCATTGTGGTAAAGTCCAATGATACGCGGGAGCCTTACCAACGAAGTAAGTTGGAAAAAGGGATTTGGAGTGCCTGTACAAAGAGGCCTGTTAGTAAAAAGCAGGTATCTGATATTTTAGTAGACTTAGAAAAAAAGTGGGGAAGACAAGGAGAGGTGCAAAGTAAAGATATAGGTGAAGATATTATGGGCGCCCTCAGGTCCTTAGACGAAGTTGCGTATATTCGTTTTGCATCTGTCTATAGAAAGTTTAAGGATATTGGGGCATTTCATAAAGAGCTAGCAGAGTTTACTGAGTAGTATCTCTAGGAGCAATATATTTTAAGGGGGGTAGCTGGACTTTTCTGATTGTTCCACTATAATGAATATGTTGATTTGTAAATTTACGAAAAAAATGTTTTCAAAAGAATTATTAGACACACTATTTAAGGCATATGATATACGTGGTACGTATCCTGATCAGCTGACCAGTGAGTTTTACTATGCCTACGGCCGCGCATTTGCTCAGGTATTAAAGCCAAGAAGAGTCGCCGTGGGTCGAGACATGCGAATATCTAGTGATGAATTTGCTGAGGCGCTTATTGCGGGCTTGTCAGATCAGGGAGTTCGCGTAGTGGATTTGGGTATGGTAGCATCAGATATGGTGTACTTTGCCACAGGTAAATATGGTTATGATGCTGGTCTTATGATTACAGCAAGTCATAACCCAAAGGAGTACAATGGACTTAAGGGTTGTCTTCGCAATGCTGAGCCACTGAGTGTTTCCAACGGTAGTGGAAAAATAAAAGAGCTTATGGGGGAAGAAATGGATTTTCCAAAGGCAGAACGTGCTGGTGCGATTGAACAAAAAGATATTCTTGCAGATTGGGTTTCCTTTGTATTGTCCTTTGTAAATAAAAAACAAATACCAGCCATGAAGTTGGTGGTTGATGCTGGAAATGGTATGGGTGGGAAGGTGATGGAGGTGTTGTGCAAGGAGGTTCCTCAACTTGAGTTGATTCCTTTGTACTTTGAGCCAGATGGTAATTTCCCAAATCATCCTGCATATCCCTTGGATGAAATAAATCTTGTGGATCTTAAAGGTAGGATGGAACAAGAGGGAGCAACGCTTGGTATGGCCTTTGATGGAGATGCTGATCGCGTGGTCCTTGTAGATGATAAGTTTGAGACCGTTAGTGGTACGGTGATGACGGCATTGATTTCAGTGGTGATGTTAGACCGCTATCCAGGAGCTACTATTGTATACAATGCGCTTGTGGGTGATATTGTCCCTGAACTTATTAAGGAGCATGGTGGTGAAAGTGTGAGAAGTAGGGTAGGGCACACTTTTTTGAAGGAATCCATGAGAGAAAATAAGGCTATCTTCGGAGGGGAGCATTCTGCTCATTATTACTTTAAAGATAACTGGAATGCTGACAGTGGCATAATTGCAGCTATGATCGTACTAGGAGTATTAGCAGAAAGTGGAAAGAAGATGTCAGAGTTGCGGGAGGAGTATGCAAAGTACCCAGAATCTGGAGAAATAAACTTTAAAGCACAGGATATTCCTTTAATCCTGGCTGGAGTCAAGGACGTGTTTAAGGAGTTTGAACAGGACAGGTTAGATGGTATTACTATTAGAGGTGATGATTGGTGGGTAAACGTACGTCCAAGTAATACAGAGCCATTGCTTCGTCTGAACGTAGAAGCTCGTACCCGTGAAAAGGTTGAGGAGTTGGTGGCAAAGGTGAGGTCAATTATAGTGGGCTAGTTTTTCTTAAAAGAGAGGCTCCAGATATTCTAAGTATGATGCTTAGAATATCTGGAGCTTTTTTTGATGATGGTGAAGTGAATATAGACGGCAAGTTGGTTAGATTTTGTAGAGTGAATGGGGAGAGTTGCATCACTATGTGTTGAAAAAAATGTGCAAAACTACAGTGGCGCAATGTAGCCCTAGGCGCTGTTATTTTCAGTACCTTACATAGCGATGTGCATAAAGTGTCGATATCTTTCGACGTTTTATGTTAAGTGTTTGACAAGTGAAAACCGCTACTGTATAAAGTATATGACGAAGTTAACCGTCAGTAAAAACTATGGCTACTCAAAAAGAAATTTCCTCCACATTGCAGTCAATTGGTCTCACAGACAAAGAGGCTGCTGTGTATATGACACTCTTGAGAAAGAGGGAGGGGGCGACTACCATTGAAGCCTCTCAAGGCTCTTTGGTCCCAAGAACTACAGCATATGATATCTGTCAGTCTTTAGTGGAAAAGGGAGTAGTGAGCATAGAAAAACGAAAAAACACTAAGGTGTTTTCTGTAAAGTCACCACATCATCTCTTTGCATACATGCAAAGGAAGGAGAATGAACTAGCATATACCAAACAAAAACTCAAACATATTATTCATGACTTAGATGCTCTCAAGTACCCCAACTTGCCTTCTCCTGGCCTACGGCAATTTGCGGGTGCAGAGGGTATCATAGCCATGTGGGAGGAGCAAATGGTACAGTCTGGTGTAGAAAACGAAACCCTACACTTGATCACCAATAGTAACTTTTTACAAAACTTTCAGTCTCACCTCCAAGAACTGAGTAAAAAGTTTAGAGATAACAACTTTTCCATAAAGGTGCTAGTGCAATCCGAGGATGAAGACCCAATTTTCATTAAAATACGAAACTTCGAGGTGAAATCCATGCAGGATAAATTTGTATTAGCGGCAGGAATGGATGTTATGGGGGACTTTGTAGGCTACTGGAACGAGATCGACCAGCTTACGGGTATGCACATGGAAAACCAGCAAGTTGCAAAACTACAGGCCTCACTCTTTCAAAGGGTATGGGCAAGCATTGAATAAATTTTATCTATTTATAATTACCTACATATGGATCTCGTCACTCTCTTGTTTCTTGCATTTGCAGCATCGTTTGTGTTTCAGAATAGGTAAGAGGAAATTAAGGTAACTACAGGAGACACATGGCGCTAGTCATGTGTTTTTTATATGAAAAAAGGGTGCGTATTTTTAGGGGTATGATATAAGGTATGGTGTTAGATTGTAACAGTACCAGTGAAACATACTATTCCAGAAGAGCTTGTATTTGAAGCTATAGAAAAGAAAATAGACAACCAACGTGACTTGCAAAAGTTACGACATAAGTATAGTGCACGGTATACTATACCTGTCCTGATGAGCATTGATCTTATCAAAGGATACCGCTCTTTGCTTGAGAGGGGGGAGATTAGTGATAATCTAGACTTTTTTAGGCTTATTCAAAAAAGAAGTGTGAGAAGTCAATCAGGGATTTCTCCACTATCCATATTTTTAAAGGATGAAGGGTGTCCTGGAAAGTGTGTTTTTTGCCCAACAGAAAAAAATATGCCAAAGAGCTATCTTTCCACTGAGCCAGGAATGATGCGAGCTGTACTCAATCAGTTTGATCCCTTTAAGCAAGTACACAATAGACTCAGGGCTTTTGAGGCCACTGGCCACTCCACCGATAAGATTGAGCTTATTGTCCAAGGGGGTACTTTTTCTGCATATCCAAAGCACTACCAGATGTCATTTTTGAGAGCAGCATACAATGCAATGAATACCTACAATGAAGCAAAAGATGTTTTTGAGCTTAAGGATATTTCAAAGTTTAAATACGCAAAGTTTACCTTGGGGGCAAAGCAAAAGCTGAATATGGCAAGTACGCTTAAGGAGGCAAAGTTACGTAATGAAACTGCAAAAACTCGTTGTATTGGGCTTACTCTAGAAACAAGGCCAGACTGGATCAATAAAAAGGAATTGAAGAGGCTTAGAAAGCTTGGAGCAACTAGACTGGAAGTAGGTGTGCAACATACTCATAACGACGTTCTCAAGCTAAATAAACGTGGTCATTTGAGAGGGCACGTGGTGAGGGCTACAAAACTCATGAAGGATGCAGGTTTCAAATTTACGTATCATATGATGCCTGGTTTACTTGGCTCCACTTTTGATAAAGACGTTGCTACCTTTATGGAGATATTTAACCATCCAGATTTTAAGCCAGATCAATTAAAGTACTATCCGTGTGTCGTTACAGACTATAGTGAGTTGACTCGTATGTGGAGGGCTGGCACCTACAAGCCCATGGGGGATAAGGAGTTTATAGCATTGGCATGCGAAGTGTTGCCACACTGCCCAGAGTGGATACGGATTTCAAGAGTGACAAGGGATATTCCATCGACTGACATACTGGCTGGTACAAAAACATCCAACCTTCGTCAACTGATTGAAAAGGAAATGGCACGACGTGGGGTGGAATGTAGAGATATAAGAGCTCGCGAGGTGCGTACAAATAAGGTGAACACGAATGATGTTCAACTAGTGGTTGAGCAGTATGAGGCCTCTGGAGGAGTGGAGTATTTTATTAGTTACCAAGATACTAAGCAGGACCTCATTTTAAGCTTTCTCAGACTGCGTATTCCATCGCAGTACTTCGAAAAAAAGAGACATTTTATCAAGGTTCTTCAGGGCGCGGCACTAGTTCGAGAAGTGCATACGTATGGTATTCAATTGGAGCTAAGTCAAGAGAGTGACGCGTCAACCTCACAACATATGGGGTTGGGGACAAAGATGCTACTGGAGGCTGAACGTATAGTACATGAGCAATACTCTGATAGGCTTACTAAGGTGGCTATTATCTCAGGTATAGGGGTGAGAGAGTATTTTCGAAGCAAGGGATATGATCTCCGTGGGGAGTATATGGTAAAGAACCTGTAGTCCGTGTTTCTCAAGGAGGTGAATGTTTTCTTAAGATCGTTTTCCATGCAAATAGCTCATAGACTGTTTGGTGGTTACACGGAAGTTGGGAGCTGAATACAATGTGTTGCAATAGCTTTATAACATATGTTTCACTCGTCAATGAAAGCAAAAAAAACCTATATAAAATGTGCCTAGTATAGGTATACTAGAGTTGTTATGATTTTTACCAAGCTTTATGTTTAGCTCAATATTACCCTACGCTTTATTTTTAGTTGGCTTTGCTTTTTTGGTGAAGGGAGCTGATCTACTTGTGGATGGAGCATCATCAGTGGCAAGGCGTTATGGGATACCAAACATTGTTATTGGACTTACTATCGTTGCCTTTGGTACCTCAATGCCTGAGCTCGTGGTGAGTGTCTTGGCCAGTTTGTCAGGGAGTACAGATATTGCTGTTGGTAATGTGATAGGAAGTAACATTGCAAATGTGCTTTTAATCTTAGGAGTGGCAGCATTTATTTA
>JBBKXV010000218.1:0-8424 GCA_037969665.1 Candidatus Altimarinota bacterium | reverse complement strand
GAAAAAAGGACTACTAGGATTTTTAGCAGGAGTATCATTTGGAGGATTAGTTGGGCTTTTCTCAGCAAAGAGAAAAGGATCTGATCTTCGTTCAGATATGATAAAAAAGTGGAATGATGGGGATGCAGGACTTGATATTTTAAAAAAAGATCTCGTTGATGCAGCAGAGGAGTTAAAGAAAGGAGCAAAGCAAGTGTACGACTCTCCAAAGGTAAAAGAACTAAGTTCAAAGGCAGGAGCAGAGTTAAAAAAGAAGTATAAAAGTACTTCAGAACAAGTAGTAGAGATGGCAAAGGATTTAGGAGACAATATAAAGAATAGCTTTGATAAAGAAGACTAATCACTGCGGCTTTCTACTGATCAATAAACCTGCGGGTGTCACGTCATTTCGGGTAGTGGCAGTAGTGCGCAAATCACTCAACATGCGAAAGGTGGGTCACGCGGGGACGCTTGACCCTTTTGCCACAGGCCTAATGGTGGTGGCAGTAGGAAAAGCAACAAGATTGCTGTCCTATTTTTTAGCAGGAGAAAAAACATATGTAGCTACCTTGCAGTTAGGACAAGAGAGTGATACTAGGGATACGGAGGGTGTGTTGACTGATGTTTCCCCTAGGGTTCCTACCTCTCAAGAAATAGTAGAGGTTTTGGCATCCTTCGAGGGAAAGCAAATGCAAACTCCCCCTAGTCATAGTGCTCTTAAGGTCGATGGAAAGCGTGCTTATGAGCTTGCTAGAGCAGGAAAAGACGTACAATTAGCTGATCGAGAAGTGATGATACATGATATATCCTTACTATCATATGAGTATCCCAAGGTAGTATTTTCAGCACATGTTTCTACGGGGACATATATCCGCTCCTTGGGACATGACATCGGAAAAAAACTTGGGGTTGGAGGATACCTTGTTGGGCTAGAGCGCACAAAGGTGGGTATACTTGATCTCAAAGATGCACTAACCATGGAGCAAGTAAAAGATACAGCACTTGCTAACGTTAGCCTACAAAACACAGGTTCTATGCCCTATAGCTTTCCATTGGTAGAGGCGGAGGAGGAAATGCGGTACGATATTTGCCATGGTATACCCGTACCTATTGATATTGGTGATATGGAAGAGGGTGAGAGGCTGGGTATACTGCTCGGAAATGAGCTGGTCGCTGTGGGAGAGGTCAAGGATAAGATGGCATGGCCCAGGAAAGTCTTTATTGTTTAGATAATAATAAGAATTGTTTGATTCAGAAAGGATTTTCTATATAGTGGATATGATATTATTGATCAAAAAATGGCAGTAAAACGACGCAGAAAACGAAGAGCAGTAGCCAAAAAGAGTACCACCACTAGGCGACGTCCAGGAATAATCAGGGCACTCATAGATACTATGTTGAGTCTGGAAATACATCTTTCTAAAGAAATAACAGGGATACTATTTATATCACTTAGTTTTCTGCTCTTTTTTTCTATCAATGGTACTGCAGGCCCTATGGGTAATGCAGTGTCTCATATACTTGGTCTTGCTATAGGAATGTGGGGAGTATACCTGACCATATTTTTACTATTACTTGGTGGACTGTACGCTTTTATTGGAAAAGATCAGGGGATCAGAGTAGGCAATACTGTTGGAATTGTCCTCTTATACTTTTCGTTTCTAGGGCTGGTACAGGTATTAGGGGGAGTAGATTCACCTGAGCTTATGACAGAGTTATCGTATAAGGCCCACGGAGGGTATGTGGGATTTATGTCTGGTTTTGTGCTATATAACTCACTTCGAGAGACTGCGGGGTTTGTATTGGTGGCGTTGCTACTAATTTCTATGATCATTACCTTCAATGTATCATTGGGAGAGGTCGTTGAGCTGGTAAAAAATCTACTTTGGGGTGAAGCTGCAGATATTGATATTTTTGAAGAAAAGAAGACAAAAACAAGACCTCTAGAGATTACATTAAAAGCTACCAAGGCTAAGGAAAAGGAAGAACAGGTAACGGATACAGAGGAATTTAAGGTGGTAACTAGCTCCATAAAAAGAGTAGAGCCATCAAAGAAAATAGGAAGGGTATTAAAGGCTACCCAAGAGACACTACCTATTAATGCGGATTTTGATGAAAACTATACTTGGGAATTTCCAAGCGTGGACCTGCTAGATGATGCAGAGCAAGAACAAGAACTAGACAGCAAGGATCTCAAGGTGAATGCAGATAAGATCCGTGATAAGTTGAGGCAGTTTGGCATTGGTGTGACGGTAAAGGATGTTAAGGTGGGGCCAACAGTTATGCAGTATTCACTGCAACCTGATGCCGACGTAAAGCTATCAAAGATAACTAGTCTCAGAGATGACCTCAAGCTAGCACTTGCTGCGGAGTCATTGCGTATTGAGGCGCCAATGCCTGGGAAAGCCTTGGTGGGTATAGAAATGCCAAATGAAAAACGAGTCATGGTGCGTCTTAAGGATTTATTGTTATCCAATACATTTTACAAAGTGAAGTCTAACTTGAGGTTACCATTGGGTAAAAGCGTTTCTGGAAGCCCATATATCACTGATCTTGCCAGCATGCCTCATCTGCTCATTGCTGGTCAAACTGGTGCAGGTAAATCTATGGGTATTAACTCCATGATTATTAGTCTCTTATACCAAAATTCGCCCAAGGATATGAGATTGATACTGGTAGACCCAAAGCGAGTGGAGCTGAAAGTATATAATCACCTACCACATTTGCTCACACCAGTGATTACAGATATGGATAAGGCTGTCAATGCACTACGGTGGTTGGTGACCGAAATGATGAGACGGTACACGTTGCTTGAGGATGTTGGGGCTAGAAATAGAGAGGAGTACAATGACAAGGTTGATAAGGACACAAAGCTACCACACATCGTGTGTATCATAGATGAGCTTGCAGAGCTTATGATGACAGGGGATAAAAAGGCTATTGAGGGGTACATTTGTCGTATTGCACAGCTAGCTCGGGCTGTGGGAATACATCTTATTGTGGCTACACAGAGACCATCCGTGGATGTTATTACTGGTTTGATAAAGGCCAATATCCCCGCAAGAATATCCTTTCGAGTTTCTAGTGCTGTGGATTCTAGAACGATCTTGGATATGATAGGGGCGGAGGATCTTTTAGGAAAGGGAGATATGTTATACATCCCTGGTAATGCCAGTGAACCAATACGAATCCAGGGGGTCTTTATACCTACCAGTGAGGTAGAAAAGGTGATCAATGATATTAAGCTTTCACAAAGTAATGTAGATGATCCAGGATATGAGGATATTACAGCCCCTCAAGAAGGGTCTACGTTGTCTGGGAGTATATTTTCAGGAGAAGATAAGGGAGGAGATGATATGTTAAAGCAAGCTATAGAAGTCATTAGAGGCACAGGAAAGGCATCAACAAGTTTACTACAGCGTAGACTACGTATTGGGTACTCTAGAGCCGCAAGGATTTTGGATGATTTAGAAGAGATGGGTATTGTGGGACCACCAGATGGGTCACGACCACGTGAAGTGTTTTTGGAGCACCTTGCATCCGAGGATTAGAGAGAGTTCCTCCATTCCTCTTCTGTCTGTATGAGGTCCTCTTCGAGACCTGAAATATCTACCACTCCAATATCGTACAATAGTGCTTCTTTGTTGGCTGTGAGAAAAGTGATCTTTCTTGCTGAAACACCAAGCAAACTATTGCAAAGTGATATAATACTCTCAATATGTTTGGATTGCGTAAAGAGCTCGCTAGCATACTTTTGAGATGCAATAAAACCCTTTAGTTCATCAATTGCTATGTTTCCATCATACTGCTGCAGTGATGTCTCGTATCTCGACTTTTGAGCCTCTTTTTCTGAGTTAATACGAGTCAGCTCACTAGCCACAAGAGTATGCTCTAGCTGCAACTTATCACGTATTTCCACTACTTTTTTTGAAATGTTGCGTAGAGAGGTGTCATAGTTTTTTAGTGTTGCTGGACGGTCGGTAGACTCTTTTGCTAGGGAAACAATGTTGACCAAGAGTAGGTTCCGTAGCTCACGGAGAGCACTGATGTGCGCACTTTCTACACCGCTGAGTAATGGCTTGTTGTCTGCCAACCCTATAGCAATACTGGTATCAATAGGTGTTGACCTTGAGGCCCCTGCTTCTACTGCATCCACAGACCCTCCAGTGTTTACCGTAGTTGCAAATTCTGGAGTAGTATCTGGAATAGTGGCAGGTGTTACAGTAGTAGTCTTACCACCACTCATAATCATAGATATGATCCACCATAGGATAAGTAGTCCTACGACAATACCTCCACCAATGAGCACTATGCGAAGTCGAGAAGGGGCTCCAGAGTCATCAATGAGATCTTCAAAGGACAGTAATTCATCTTCTGTACTTGGCTGAGTATCATGTTCACCTTGTTGTTCCAAAAATGTAGGGTCGTTGTTATCCATGAAAAGTATTATATGTATCACAGTAGTATACGTCCTAGAGGTGGGTTTTGTCTAGCTCATTGAGAGATGCTTTATAGAGTTATATCAAGATACCTATAAAACTCATGGTGCCCATGGCCTTGAAGTATATGGCGAGCTCATACGCAGTAAGATGCTGCATAATAATAATATAATAATGCAAGAAATAGTCATACTCCAGCAGTAGTCACCATGGTATACTGTTATGATATCCCATTTTACCTAGATATGTTTAGCAAAAAGTCCACTATATCCGTCGTTATCTTTGCTTTTTCAGCCACGATATTGTTGCTGATAATAGGAGTTCGTAGTGATATGTTTCAGTCGTCCTTGATAGGAAATACGGGTTCTGGCAGCACTGTAGAGGAAAACTCAAGTGGGACTATTATGACTGCTATGGTGAGTGATGCTGCAGACCTACAGTATAGGACAGCATTGTTTAGTGCATATGATAATGCTCCAGGAGTATATTTTCCAAATATATATGAGCTGCCAGCTGTAGGAGAAAAAGTTAACATACCTATAGCGTATAAAGGTGCAGTACCACTTTCTATAGAGTCGCAGCTAGTTGTGAATATGACTTACCCTTCATTTCTTTCTTATGTTGGTGGAGAGGGATATGTGGACCAAGGTCAGGCTGTTACCATTGTGAAAGATAAAGAAAAAAGAAGTGTCACGGTAACGATTGCAGTAGAAAAAAGTACAATATTGCCATTGGAAATTCCTTCATTGCTTGATCTTGCATTTGCAGTAGATGCCACTGAGACGACACAGGGAGAGCATACCTTTACTATTGGAGAAGCATATGTCGTAGATGGAAAAGGAGAGCGACAAGATGTAGGTTTTGTCAAAGAACCAGTCGGGTTGTTTGCTAATGTTAGCTTAAAAAGTGCAGTACCATCTAGAGGTGTGATTACCAATGAAACGGGCAGAGGAGTACTCACTGCGGAACAACCTATCACCATAGAGCAGAAAACTGGTCCAGTGAATGCGGTACAGCAGACATTGCCAAAACCTATCATAACCATTGACCAGACAAGGGTATCGCCAAGACGTGTGACTATGGGTGGAGGAGACACTGTGTTTCTCTATCTTAGTGTATCAGACAACCTCAAGGTAGATGAGATCAAGGCTGTCTTTATTGACCTGGCAGAAGTTGGGCTAGGCTCAAGCTTGAGCATGATGTTATTGGAAGAGAAGGATGGATACAATGTCTATGCAACTAGTTTTATCTTACCAGATGCTGGGCTAGAAACAGGTATGCGTTTACTACCATATAGAGTAGTAAATAGTACTGGAGGAAGTACAGAGGGTAACCTAGAGCTAGAGATCGTATCTCCTGTAGTAAAAAAAGATGTGACCATCAATGTTAGAGAAGAAAACATTGTAGATATAGATCTTACCAAAGACGGTGTGATCAATGCTGATGACCTAGAGCTATTTCTCGACATATACCAGAGTGTGGCAGGTACTACGAGAAGATAATATGGTGGAGTGATGTACGGAGTATAAAAAAATAAATACAAAACTATGAAAAGAACACAAGGGCATGCATTGCCTATAACAACCTATGGAAGTCTAGCAGTAGTCGCAGCAGTAGTATTGTGGAAGGGATTGTATGGGGGACTCATGGTAGGAGGAGAAGTGCTTACTACCGCATACCTTGACGATACCGAACTATTTCACGCCGCAGCAAATGAGGCAAGTACCACGGTGAGTTATACTAACCTCATAGTCTTAATGGGGATTTGTATCACCTGTGCAATGGTTACCTATTTCGTTGTTTCAAAGAAGGAGGAGCCTCTTTTAGCTTAGTTTTTCCTCAAAATGCTTGAGAAAACTCTTGAGCCCTCCTTTATGTTTATTGAGAACAGAGCTAATATTTGAAAGGTCTTCCTTGGATACGGGTGTGCCTGTATTGATAGTCACCTGCGGTATATTGCTGCCATCTTTGAGCTGTATTTCAAGCTCCATATCTAGCTCACATTTTGGACATCCTATCCCAAGATAGAGCTCATCAGGATCAGACATCAATACCTCAATATCATCAGAGGAAAATGCTTGGGTACATTGAGGACAAGGTAGCTCATCCTGAAGGTACTGTAATATCATCTGTAAGTGCGAAAATAGCATGGTTGTGTATAGTTGTGTATTTGACCAATCAAGATTTTACGCCACGGACTTCTCAAGTGCAAGGGCAAATCGGCGTAGTGTTTCAGACTTCCCTAGGATATCAGCCATCTCAAAGGCACCAGGACTCACCTCACTGCCAGAGAGGGCAGCGCGCATTGGCCAAAGGATCTGACCATTTTTGTACCCTGCGTCCTTGATCGCAGCCAAGAGATAAATTTTTAAGCCATCCATAGTCCATTGATTATCATCAAGTGTAGAGAGTGCCTCCTGTAGAAAAGTAATAGCAGTAGTTGCCATGGCATGATCCACCTTCATTTTTTCACTGGTGAGGAGGGAAAAGTCATAACTTGCTTCTTTCCAAAAATACACATGCAAGCTAGGTAGAAAATCCTTGAGGAGGATCATGCGTCCTTTTGCATGCTCCACAATTCTTTCAAAGAGTTCGTTAGAAACCGTGGTGTTATATGGCTCTAGGGTTACTCCTTGAGTGTTTTGGCTTATCCCTCCAATCAGTGTATGAAATGCGAGCAACTCCTTGGCGAGTACTGCAGATTCTCTTTTTCTGATATATTGCGCATTAAACCAGTTGAGTTTTTCTGTTTGAAAAATAGCTGGAGATCTATGTACTTTTTCTAGAGTAAATGCCTCTATGAGCTCTGCTACCGTCCAGATCTCCTTATCTTCTGGAGCACTCCATCCTAAAAAGACGAGGAAGTTGAGGAGAGCATCTGTGAGATAGCCATCCTTTATGTACTCCCTGAGGTCTACTCGTCCTTTTCTCTTGGACATTTTTGTCCTATCCTCGTTGAGCACCATGGGTGCATGTGCAAACTGTGGGATGTCCCACTCCATGGATTTAAATATTTGGATATGTTTTGGCGTGGAGGTAAGCCATTCGTCGGTTCGTATAATATGAGTTATCTCCATATCATGATCATCCACCATGGCAGCAAGATGATACGTTGGAAGGCCATCAGACTTGAGTATGATCTGATCATCGATATCCTTTGCGGGAAAGCTAACGCGGCCCTTGATAATATCATCTACAATATACTCACCCTCAAGTGGCATCTTTAGTCTTACTGTGTACTCTTGCCCTGCAGCAAGTTGCTCAGCTGACTCCTCATGTGTGAGATGTCGGCACCTTCTATCATACTGTGGTGCTAGTCCTCGTGCCTTCATTTGCTCACGGAGCTCAGTTAGCCGTTCTGAGGTACAAAAACATCGGTATGCTGCCTCCTTTTTTAGGAGCTCCTCTGCCACCTCAATATGTCTTGGATTTCTCTCTGTCTGTGTATAGGGTCCAAATGCACCACCAATATGTGGTCCTTCGTCTAACTCTAGCCCAGCCCAATCTAGCCCTTCTATGATAGCCTCTGTAGCACCTTCTACAAAACGTGTTTGATCAGTGTCTTCTATTCGTAATATGAATGCTCCCTGGTGTTTCCGTGTAAATAAGTACCCAAAGAGTGCAGTGCGTAGTGTACCTATATGCATAAATCCTGTTGGACTTGGTGCCAATCGTGTTCTTACCTTCGTCATAACTGAAAGGATAAAGTAATATCGTAACAGATATATACTAGGCGTCTTGAATACTTTGTAAACACTAGTTTGACAGTGTGCATGCATTTTTCTATGATACACTAAAGCAAATATGAACTATCAATATATGAAACGAGCCCTTTCCTGGATCAAACATGCCTTTCCCAGGTTAAAAAAAGAAGAACAGCAGCCACATGTGGCGAAAACCACAGAAAAAATAGTGCTTGCTCTAGACATTGGTACGGCCTATGTCAAAGCATTGGTGTGCACGGTGGATTACGCAAAAGGTAAGGTATTTGTGCATGGAGTAGGGA
>JBBKXV010000217.1:0-1962 GCA_037969665.1 Candidatus Altimarinota bacterium | reverse complement strand
TATCCAAGGTGCTCATCGATACTATTTCTGCAGGAAGTCCAGGTGACGTGGCTGTTGTTTGGACGGTCATCTGGTTGGCAGGAGGCACCATAGGGCTCAGCGCAGCCAGTGTGCTTTGTTATCGTATCAGTGGGTATCTCGCCAGCACATGGATGAATCGTATGGACAAACAACTCTATCAAGAGTTGTTTTCTACTATCAGCAAGCATAATATGGGGTTTTTTGCAGACAACTTTGCAGGATCACTTGCCACCAAGTGTAGAAATATTGCAACTGGTGTCTGGACACTATGGGAGCTTTTGCAATGGATGGCCATACCGCTCCTTGCCAATATCACTATTGCTCTTATCCTCATCTTTAGTGTAAACATGTACATAGGAATCCTTACTGTGCTCTGGATGCTCCTACAAACAGGTATATCACTCTTGCTTGGGCAAAAAAAGAAGTCCCTGAGTCGAGCGTCTGCAGCTGCCTCATCAAAAAGAACAGGACAGCTTGTAGACAGTATCACCAACATGAACGCTGTCGCAATGTTTGCACGAGAAACCCATGAGCGTACAAGATTAAATACTACTTTAAGTGAATTCCTCAAAGCTTCTACGGCTTCATGGAGATACTCTGAGTTTATGCAGCTCATTAATAACCTTCTAGGCATACTCATGCGCACACTTCTTGTGGGAGGAGCAGTATATCTCTGGGCAAACAGCATGGCCAGCGTAGGGGATATCATCATGCTCTATAGTATTTCTGGAAACCTCAACAAAAAATTTTATGACATTGGAAAAAATATTAATAGAGTCTACCAGTCCTATGGGGAGCTTACTGAGGGGTTGGAGGTGATTGCAGAGCAACATACTATTGTAGATACACCAAAGGCACAGGCTCTTACTGTAACTAGTGGGG
Organism: Candidatus Altimarinota bacterium; assembly: GCA_037969665.1. Lineage (GTDB taxonomy): Bacteria > Patescibacteriota > Gracilibacteria > 1-14-2-50-48-13 > 1-14-2-50-48-13 > JBBKXV01. The sequence goes on along the minus strand of JBBKXV010000217.1, from coordinate 1,059 downwards.
CTATCTCCTTTGATCACATCTCATTTCACTATGACCAAGACAATCAACAGGTCTTCAAAGACTTTACCCTCAATATCAAGCCAGGAGAAAAAGTAGGACTCGTTGGAGTCAGTGGAGCGGGGAAAACCTCACTAGTAAAACTCTTTTTGCGTATGTATGAAGCGCAGCAAGGCGCAGTCAAGATCGACAGTCAAGATATCACCACTTGCACCATGGGTAGCTTACGAGGAAGTATTGCCCTCATCCCTCAAGAAACAGGTCTATTTCACAGAAGTGTACTAGAAAATATCCAATATGGAAAACTCAGTGCCACAAAAGAGGAGGTCGTCCATGCAGCAAAGCTAGCACAAGCAGATTCGTTTATTTCTACCTTACAACACGGCTATGACACCCTAGTTGGAGAACGTGGAGTCAAGCTTTCAGGAGGTCAGAGACAACGCATCGCCATCGCAAGAGCTATCCTCAAAGATGCGCCTATCCTAGTCTTAGACGAGGCAACCTCAGCCCTAGATAGTGAAAATGAAATAGCTATCCAAACCGCCTTACACCACCTCATCCAAGGAAAAACAGTGATCGCCATCGCCCACAGACTCTCTACGCTGCGTGAAATGGATCGTATTATTGTCCTCAAACAAGGAAAGATCATTCAAGACGGCACTCATGAAGAACTAGCCAAGAGCAAAGGACTATATGCAAAACTTTGGAAACAGCAGTCAGAGGGGTTTATGTAGAACGTTGCGAATGGGGAATACGTGTGGGCCTGCAAGAAGTTGCATCCTCTAACAAAGCAGGACCATCACCCTATACAAAGCACGCCATCCTGAAATAAATTCAGGATGACGTGCTTGGTTCAGGGTTACAGTGACTATCTTTAGTGGCAGTGATTGTTTGAGGTTACATAATAGTATACCAAATTACATTACTTACACAATCTTGCAAACCTCAACTATTAACTCCTTCCCTATTTCATTAATTCCTTCATTCTTTAAGTAATCTCTGCTACACTGCGTATTGTTTTATTTTTCAGGAACACCATATGGATATCAGGGACGTGATCTT
>JBBKXV010000216.1:0-1209 GCA_037969665.1 Candidatus Altimarinota bacterium | reverse complement strand
TGCAAAAGAGTTTCGTTTTCATATGAAGCAACGCGGAGCATTGTTAGCCAAAGGTACATCTATAGGGGCTCAGTTTTTTGCCTTATTTCAAGGAAACTTATATTTTGATTTAGCCCTGTATGCAAACGACATGGCTCAGCAGTTGGCGGGAGTTTTTCTGGAAAAGAAATATAATTTTTTGACTACTCCTGTTTCCAATCAGATCTTTCCAATCATACCCAGCACCTTGATAAAGGAACTTCATACATGTTTTGATTTTTATGTATGGAAAGAAGTGGATAGTCAATCCTCTGCGATACGTTTGGTAACCTCTTGGGCAACTGATGAGGATGAGGTAAAAAAGCTTGTAGCAATGGTAAAAAAGTTTAGCAACACATAGGGATATGATGAGTAGATGAAGGCATGGTAAATTATCTTAATATAGACATGATGGCAACATACATCTCAGCAACATCGGAAGGAAACTGCATATTTTGTGGTATAGCAAAGGGAACAATTGACACTCCAGGTATGTTCTGGGAGGATGATTACTTTATGGCCTTTTTATCCACATGGCCAAATACAAAAGGGTTTACCGTAGTCATACCCAAAGCTCATCATGGGAGTGATGTACTAGCAATGCCAGATGAGACATTACAGGAGTTTATATTGGCAGCGAAAAAGGTATCTACTATACTTGAAGGTTACTTTGAAGATGTGGGGCGAGTAGGGTTGGTTATGGAAGGGACAGGAGTAGACCACGCTCATATCAAGCTTATACCTATGCATGGTACTGGGCATATGAAACAAGGAGTCTGGAAACAGTATTTGAGTAATAATAGTGAGTACTTTGAAGAGTACAAGGGATATATCTCCTCCAATGACGGCCCAGCTGGTGACATTGAAGAATTGAAAATATTAGCAAAAGACCTTCGAAGATAGAGTGGTATTGCCAGAATACAAGTGCCTATTCTTTGCAAGTCCTTGGATGTATTGTTATATATAATTTATGTGATATAGTGTTATTTGTGTATATTTTACATTTTTAATAAAAACACATGAACAAAAAGTTTCTAGCTACAAGTTTACTACTTGCAACTGCTATCACCTCGACGCATTTTGCTAGTGCACAAATGACTACTTTTACAGACGTACCATCTGACCACTGGGCATCTAAAGCTGCTTCTTGGGCACAAGAAAATGGCCTGATTACTGGTCATTCAGATAGGC
>JBBKXV010000215.1:0-2721 GCA_037969665.1 Candidatus Altimarinota bacterium | reverse complement strand
GTCATTAGTCTGCGTCCGATCACAAAGTATGTGTTTTGGATACAGATAGTAGTGTCGGCACTGTTTTTATTAGCGGCTGCTGTGATGATTGTTAGTATGGATGGATCAGTGGATGTTATTTCTCAGCCTACCTATGGAATTTATTAAAGCATACATGGGCGCCTTTTTACGGACACTTGGCATGAGGCGCCTACTAGCCTACTTTACCGTATTTGCGGGATCGTTTGTAGTACATTATATTATACAGTTTACTACAAATTTCTTTGGGGATATGAATGACTCATATTACCATGCCAAGCTTGGACTTATGGCAGATCAAGGTACGTTCGAAACCTTCCCTTGGCTCTACCATACTGTGCTTCGTGATGGGTTTGTAGACCATCACTATTTGTTTCATATTATGTTATACCCCTTCATCAAGGCAGGAGAGTTTGCTGCTGGTATGGGGTGGACGCAACTGCCTGGGATATACTTTGGGTCAAAGATTTTTGTAGTCCTGATCCTTGCATTGGTGACGACTGCCTGCTATGGGCTTATGAAGCAAGCAAAGATACCATTACCTTGGTTTTGGACGCTCTTTCTTTTTGCCATGCCATATGACTTCTTTTTTCGAATGCATATGATTCGAGTACAGGGGGTGTCATTGCTCGTTATGCTTGTGGGGTTACTTTGTTTGTGGAAAAAATGGAACGCTGTATTGGGACTGTTATGTTTTCTATATGTGTGGCTATATGGAGGATTTTTCTTTCTCCCAATCTTTGTATTGATATATGCCGTGGTGACCTATGTGAGAGATAAAGAAATTACTTGGAAGCCACTTGCGTGGGCCTTTGGAGGAATGATTCTTGGTTTTCTATTCCACCCTTATTTCCCAAAAAATATTCTGTTTTTGTATAATCAGATTTTTGAAACGGGACTGGGGTACCAGATCAATGTTGGTGGTGAGTGGAAACCATATGACACATGGTATCTTTTTCAAATGGGTGTAGTAACGTTTTTACTACAGGGAGTTACTCTCGCATGGGTTATGCTTCGAGGACAAAAGTTATCTAAAAAAACACTGACGTTATTGCTGATCTCTTTGATGTTTTTGCTCCTCACCTGGAAGTCAAAGCGGTTTATAGAGTACTGGCCAGTGTTTGCAACACTCTTTTCAGCCTTTGCTTGGAAGGAAAGCTTCGATGAATTCCCGGTACGTCGAGGACGAATACTGTCCTTTGCTTTTCTAGGGTTTGGTGCATACATACTCATTGCACTGTATGGTTATATGGGACAAACATTTGTTCCAGTGGTCAACCGTTACTTTGATACCCTTCCCGCAAGTCTTGGTGTTATTGTAGGTGGAGGTTTGCTGTGTGCAGGTACCCTTGGATTTTTCATATATCATCTTTCTGTAAAAGCAGAGGAAAGACGCTGGCTCATGCTATTTCGAGAATTTTTACTTGGAGGTGTCATGGTGCTGGTGGTGCTATATAGCGTGCAAAGTCTTAGTTATGTAGTGCGAGATATTAAACAAAATCCTACCTACGTCAATGATGCAGGTAATATCATACACTGTATTCAGACATACTCAGAGGCTGGTGATATCGTAATGACTGATGATTGGGATATTTTTCCATTATTCTTTTTCTTTAACCACTATAACAACTATATCGTAGGGTTAGATCCAGTATTTATGGACAAGTATGATCACGAGCTCTACCAAAACTTTGCAGATATAACCATGGGGAAAATAAGTGAGGGTCTTAGCAAGCAACTGCGAGAAGTCTATGGTGCATCGTTTGTTGTGGTGGATAGTTCCCATGACGCATTTAAAAATAACATCATCGCTGATGGTGGGTTGGAAGAGGTCTGTACCAATAATAACTTTACAGGGTATAGGGTGAGGTAAGGGGAAGCTTTATTATAATCATGCAGATGCTATGAAGATTGCAACTTGGAATATTGGTGGGGGATACACTTATGATCTCAATGAACATAGAGCCTCAAAGGAGATGAACATTGGGTATTTTATCGAAGCACTCCAGGGAAGTGACCTCGATGTACTAGCATTACAAGAAGTGTATCAGCCAGAGGCTGGAGAGAGCCATGCAGCAGAGATTGCTAAAATACTAGGCTTCAATGTAGTGCAGCAGTTTTCTGAGGGTGGTAGTCATATACATGGCACTGGAGCATTGGCGACAGCATTACTCTTGCGAAATGAGAAACTGCTCGGACAGCATTCTTCAGTAGTTTTACCTGGCCTACCATTTCCTCCACGTTTTCCAAATGGTCGTATGGGGATGCAGATTGACCGTACGGCAGTTATTACAGAATATGGGGGGCATATATTTGCGACGTTACATCTTGAGGCAATACATATTTTTGGAAAAAATCCGCATGAAGGAGAGGGAAAGAACTACTTTAATGCTGTTGATAGCTACTTAGCTAAGCATCTCCAAGTAGGTACTATTCTTTTAGGAGACTTTAATGTAACTGATATTACAAGTGCACTCCCAGAGACCATGAGTAAATTTAAATATAGAGATGTACTACCAGATGAGTCAAGTGCTCCTACTGAGGATAATACATTTAAAAAACCAGACCATATACTGGTTTCAGAGGAGATTCATTGTGATCATGCATCTATCACTGTGGTCGAGGCTGACCATTACCTTTGCGTTGTAGAAGTAGGATAATACATAGTATGTTTTGATACAAAAGCCTTCCTCTGCAAAACCC
>JBBKXV010000214.1:0-1670 GCA_037969665.1 Candidatus Altimarinota bacterium | reverse complement strand
CATCACTTCCTTCATTTTACTTTTTGAACTCTGAGACATGCGTATCACCATTCTTCGTCTATCCTCCTTGTCATGCTCTCGCTCAATCCAGTCTTTTTGTACTAGCCTATCAACCAGTGCGGTGGCTGAAGCGGGTTTAATTTCTAAATGATTAGATATGTCTCCCATGGAAACATTTTCCTTTCCACAAAGTAGTTGCATAAGCCTCATCTGAACCATGGTGAGTTCTGAAAATGCCTCAAAACGCTTACCCAACCTGGGCATCATGCGATGCATTTCATGAATTGTAGTCATCAAGTGCTCTGCTCGTTTTAGCATTGAAAATATTATTATTTAGACTAGCTAATTATACGCTAGACGAACAATACTTGTCAATACGTGTTTATATTATGCAGTACTTTATGTGTGCAATTACAGATCTCTCAGGACATTTCTATACGCCAATATCTAGCATTATCTTCCTCACACTCAGTATCGTCACATCATTAGTCAGTCCAGTTCGTTTTCATCAACTCGTATGCTTTCGTCATGAGTCTCAAAAACTCCTCCCGCTCCTCCTCCTCAAACATCCGAAGGAGATCCGTATTAATTGTCACACTGTGCTCCGCTACTTTTGCTAACTTTTTTGCACCATCTTCACTCAATGTGACCACGAGACCTCCCGTGCGTGAGTCCTGTATTTCTTCTATCCAATCCTTTGCAATAAGCTCTTCTGAAATATGCTCCGCAAAATTCACTGGGACCTGAAGTTCCCCAGCAATAATCTTATGAGATAAAGCGATGCCCCCTGCGAGCAAAAATATACACTGACGCTCCATCAACGTCACATCACCTAACCCACCATAACGTTTCATTCTATTGTATAAGACACGTTCTATACCATCTACTGCAGCAGACATTCGTGCTCCTAACTCCTTAATATTTGGCATATTTACATTTCTTACGAATACAGAAAAAAATATACGCCTTTGGAGAGGAATGTCAATTTGACGGTGTTTTTACCTCATACAGTGAATCACCTATGTGCAACTTTATTTAAAACCAAGCAATACCCCAGATAACAGAAACGATCATAAAAGAACCGAACACCAGCAATGCCCCAATAAATATATTACCAACACGCGCCCGAAACTGTTCGTAGGACTCCTTTGTTCCTTGTATTAATAGAAAGGATGCAACGACTAATAGCAACAACATCACTGATCCCGCGAGATACCCTCCCATCCGGATGATACTATTGAGAAACCCCTGAAGCCCACCAGCACTTGGGCCTGGGAGTTGGGAGAGATTGATGGTTTGGGATTCTATTTGTTTAATAGATGCATCTAAGTCTTCAGCACGATGTTTTGCTTCTAATGCAGTTTGCTCTGCATGTAGCTTGTCTATAGTGCTATCAATATCTTTAAGTACAGGATCCACAGCACCATCAATCAAATCTGATGTCGACTTTGCTCCAGTATCAAATAGCTTGACACTCTCTAGTGGGCTCAACTTTGTTTCAGGCAATAGCGCACCTCCTGATGTATCTGTCAAAGATGTATCACTCTTAAGTTGCAGCTTACTTTCGTCAATATTAATTATATCAGCTAAAACTACCGTTGGAGCACTAAGCATTAGCAGTATAACAATGATATGTATTACTTTTTTCATATAATTAACAATGATATCTA
>JBBKXV010000213.1:0-9764 GCA_037969665.1 Candidatus Altimarinota bacterium | reverse complement strand
GATGACACGTAATAGTCCTGTGATCACGTTTTCTTTTGGTGATTTATGTTCCTCAATATGTTCAGTCAGCTGCTCCCGAAGTGATTCAACATCGGTAAGCATTGGCAAATACACCTGTTTTAGTTCTTTCTTTTTACCAATAAGGGCAAGTCCCAACACATAGTAGTCATCATGGGGAATGATGAAAAAGGACTCTACCTCTTCATAGGTAAATGTCCTCTGTTCTACCAAGAGCCCCTTTTCTGCAATAATAAAGGGGACAAAGTGAGATTGCTCTGCAGCATGCGTCTTGTAGTACACCCCTGCAAATACTAGGATGGCTACCACAAGACTAATTGCGGTCCACCCTTCTGTAAAAAAGGCAATGGACATCACAACAATAAGTACGATCAACATCATTCTCCACCAATTGCTTCCACGAGCAAAGGGGGCATAGTCATAGACCTCTATGGACGTCTGTATCTCTCCCAACTGATTTTCTAGCTGCTGCTGTGCCATGATCAAGAAAAGGTATATCAAAGTAGTATACACCTTTTCACTTTTTTGTAGCAACTGTAGGAACTTGACAAAAATACTTTACTTGAAGTCCTTGCCATGTAGTAGCTCCAGTACTTTATGCATATCTGCAGAGCCCAATCTCACCTCAGGTCTATTTTTTGAGTTTTCAAAGGTATCTACACCATACACTACTACGACGGAGGCAATTCCATTTGGCACTTCAGGTGCTAAGGTAAGTTTTTCAGGGTGATCTCTGATTGGGGTAGAGTGCTCAAGCACTCCTCGAGACTCCCTAGCCCCTCCTGGTGGAATTTTTTCGATATTTATTCTGTTGTTTTGGTAACTTTCACTCATGTGATACCCTGCACTAAATGCTTTTCCGCCTTTGAGGTTTATTGATACTACGTCTATGGGATAGAATAAGGGATTTTTTACCGTGAGATATGTCACAGTGATGTATTCAGAGTGAATGATATAGCTACCACCCAATGCTCTTTGTAGGGTCCATCCAACAGGTACCTCTGGACGAGTCTTTGCATATATATTTTTTCCCTCCCCAGTGTAGTCATTTGTTATGTAATAGGTGTGATGTAGCAATCTATTTTGTTCTCCATAGGTAAACTGAACAAGTTTTCCAGCACCACTTTCTATATCATCTCTATACATCTTGTCTACTACATGACCAAGATCGATGACCGTCTCTCTATAGGAAAAAATATCTACTAGTATCTGCTGACAAAGCTCTATTCTTACTTTATCTCTTGCCTCCAACCAAGCAGGGAGTCTACTCTTGTAGTAATATACAAGATGCTTCTGAAGTTCCTCTTTCTTTTCTGGCAATCTCTCCAAGACAAATTGCGCTGTAGCATACGCCTTGGCAGTATTATTTTGATCAATATACCCTTTGATCATATTGGCTACTTGCTCGATACCTCCATCTTGTACTTCTGGCCTCTTGGGTTTGACACCCTCACTAGATCGTCCCAAGGCCACCAATGCTCCTTTATAAATAGGAGCATAGTAGTTGCTCATATACTGTTGTTTCTCAGGATCATTTTCTATAAAGCGAATAGTATTTTTTAGGATATCACTTGCAGTATCTCGAGATGCCCTCAATGAGGATAGTACAGCTGGATCTAGAATACTAAACTCTTGTACAAATTCATCAAACTGTTTTGTATACTTGAGGTACTCTCGTGCAAACTGGAGTACAGCTGCGTACTCACGGGGTGTATGCCCAGCATTGACATACTTATTTTGCAGCGCACTTAGCAACTGCCCCTGTCCCTCAGTATATGTACTCATAATCCCACCATCCAACTTTATCGCCTTATTATCCTTAGACATATTTTGAAAGATAATCTCTTCCTTTTCTAGGATTAAAGCAATCTCATCCAATGATAACTCCAAATGAGCCACACTACTATCGTAGTTCATACTTCTCTGAAAACTATCAGTAGATAATGTGGATGTTGTAAAGTGTTCATTGAGTGCAGCACGGCTCCCTCCAAGATGTTCATCTCTCTGTACAAGGTTCATGAGCCCCGTAGCACTACCATGTGCAAGATAATGAGAAGACATAACTTTTGTATGAAATGGATTTTTATCACTAGTCTGGATTTGGCCCCAGCCCACTTGAGCAATACCCATTACTCTGTTAAATTCAGACAAAGAAGCACCCATTTGCACACCAACATTTGTATCAGAAAGCCTCATCAGCCCTGCTGAGGTTTCTAGAGCATCTTCCTGAGAAAAACTAGCAGTACTTTTTGCGTGTCGTTGTATACGCTCCATGTCGATGGGATGCTGATCAATATTTATAGCAACTTCTAACTTAATTGAAGGGCTAGTAGAGTTTACCATTTGTAGTATTTTTTGAGTCACATTTCCATTTGGAATCGCCACAAACATCTTTATTTTTCCCCCTTTTTCCTCTAAAGACATATCGTTTGCCTTACGAAACGGGATAATATGCATTATGGCAGACTCTCTACTATCCCCTATAGGATCATAGTCTTTTAAATAATCAATTTTTGAAGTTGCATCATGAGCCAACTCCACCACTTCCTGTGCTCTTAAATACTTTTGATCACTTATAGCTGCTGCAGGCTGAGCGACTAAACCTGGAGCTGTCAGTGTAGCCAACAAAAATATGTTTCCCATTTGTTTTTTGAGACCGTGAACTACATGCGGTAGTTTTAAGTTTACTACCCTATTACTCTCATGTAATTGGTTGTTATTATTTTCTTTTTGCCCATCAACAAAAGCATCATGCATAGTGTGATGATTAGTAAATATACTTCTATAGAGTAGGGCAACGTAACAGTTTTTTATTTATAAGTCAAACTAATATAAGATACAGTGAGCTCTACTCTTTGGTATACTGGATATATATAACTATTATCATCAATGAGCAAGATCACCTCCAGCATACTCATAGCAACCTTCAGCATACTGATTTGTATGCCCTCTTATGTGTATGCCGCTGGAGGTGCAACCGAAGTTGAAACACAGTCACCAGAAATACAAAACACTCCTACGCCAACCACCCAAACAAGCTCCACCGACACCCTCTTCTCAGGAGACAAACCACAGTGTGAGCTCTCAGAATCTGGCAACACCGTCAACTGTAAATCCAACGTCCTAGCATCCTCCTGTGAGCTTGTCTCTAGAGCTTTATTTTACTTAGAAAGGGATAAAGATATCGAGCCTCACAAGTCGATCAAACACTACTCCTGTTCTGAGTTCGTCGATCCTATCCCTGCACGGTTTTTTGGATCTAGTACGAGAAATAGCAACTACTGCGTCACTCTAGGCGAATCTGCAAACTCATATACGTTTGAGCAAGGGTATGATGATGACCAATACTGTATCGCCATGCTCCAACCCTCAGGAGATATCAACATTATCTTTGGATTTGTGGTATTTATCTATGACCTTGCCCTTCCCTTTCTCGTAACAGCGGCAGTCCTCGCGCTAGTCCTCACGGGAGTACTCATGATGTACTCGGGGTCTAGTGAAGAAGCCACAAAAAAGTCAAAGGAAATGATACTCCGTATCGCAGCGGGGCTTGCCTTGTTATTTAGTATCAAGATTATACTCTCTACTGTTGACAGTACCTTCTTTGTTGTAGAGCCTGAGAGTAACCCACTATCCACAAGTATTGGTGGAGAAGCAGGAGCTACATGGGGTGGTGCTGCGGCAAACGATGCCCAAGGTAGTGCAGGCACTGCAAGTACTTCCACTACGACTCCATCTACTGGAGCAAGTTCTGAAAGTTTTACACCTGGGCCAACATCATATAATCCAGATACTGAAGGCACCTCTAATTAACAACAGTTGAAAACTCTCAATACTTCCCTATACTCCTTTCATGAAAAAAGGATATATAGCGCTACGTGGGGTAGCCTTTGGATATGAAGACAATGAGCTCTTTCATAATCTCAACCTCACCATACAACACGACTCAAGACTTGGGATCATAGGCCCAAATGGTACAGGAAAAAGTACCTTACTTACTCTGATCAAACAAGAAACCACACCCGTGGAGGGGGAGATCGAGTATGTCGGAAAGATAAAGTGGGGAGAGGTAGCGCAAAGGCACAAAGAGTCAGAGCTCACCGTGTGGCAGTGGCTCGAGCAGGTCCCCTCGGAGCTTGGGCCTCTCAAGCAAACCCTCACTACGATCGAGGATCAAATGAGTAAAGGCAACTATACAGAGGAAACCCTCGAACACTACGCAGAAATCCAAGAACAATATACCAATCAGGGAGGCTATACCCTTCAAAATGATATCCATCAAATTCTCACAGGATTGGGTCTTCCAAAAAAGCTCTGGGAGGCTCCTCTCGGCCATCTGAGCTCTGGTCAGCGCACTAAGGTCGCTCTAGCTAGTGTATTATTGGAGGAGCCAGACATCATGCTCCTCGATGAACCCACAAATTACCTTGATATGGAGTCCATGGAGTGGCTCGAGTACTTTTTGACCAATCAATGGAAAAAAGGATTTATCGTGGTCTCCCATGATAGATACTTTTTGGAGCGTGTCTGCACCTCCACCCTTGAGATGGCTCCAGGAAAAATACCAGAGTACTACGGCTCCTCCTACAGCACTGCCATGCGCGAGCGCGAGAGACGAATCACATCAAAACAGTCTGCCTTTGATAGAGCCTATGCAGAGCAGCTCAGACAAGAGGAAATCATACGTCGGCTTCGAGCTGGTAGCAGAGCCAGCACTGCTCAAAGTCGTATGAAACAACTAGACAAACAAGTCCTCCCAGAAAAGCCACATATCCAGCCCATCCCGCATATCACACTACGTAAGGGAGAAACACCACCAGATATCTTGCTCAGTATTCGAGACCTCTGCATTGGTCACGACAAGGATTCTCCCCTCTTTTTTACAGAAAGCCTGCAGCTTAGACCAAAGCAGCGCATTGCCATCATGGGGCCCAATGGTGCTGGAAAAACAACCCTGCTCAAAACCTTGCTTGGTGCCATGCCTATCCTAGATGGGATGTTTCACTTTGGTAAAGCTGTACAAAAAAGCTATTTTTCTCAAGAGTATAGATTTCAAGACGAAGCTCACACCGTACTAGAAGAGTTACAAGTCTCCACCAAAGGATACTCTCTAGAAGAACTCCGCAAGTGGCTAGGCAGGTATCTCTTTGTAGGAGATGCCGTACATAAAAAGATAGAAGTATTGAGTGGAGGAGAACGAGCACGTGTCGCCCTAGCCATCCTCTCCATGACTCCATCCAACCTCCTCCTCCTCGACGAGCCTACCAACCACCTCGACTACATCACCCGGGAAGCCCTAGAAAGTGCATTATTAGAATACAAAGGCAGCCTCCTTTTTATCTCCCATGATCGTTATTTTATCGACAAGATAGCCACTCACCTATGGATCATTGACCCCAAGGAAGGCACACTAGTAGTGCGCCATGGCAACTATACGGAGTACAAAGAACGCAAAGATAAGGGCGTCTACCAATTTGACTCCGAAGAACACGAACGCGCAGAACTCATGATGGTAGAAGAAGCCAAAGAAGACACGACAAAAAAACGTAAGAAAAAAAGTTGAGCGTTGTCCGTCCCAACTTTTTTACCTGCGGACCATATCAGAATTAGGAACTTATGTCAAGGTGTATACACCCTACCCTTGCATACACCTCAACTCATTCATTCATAAATTACCCCCCTACTTCCGCTCTGGCATGACCAGAGGTGGCACCTTTGACTTCACCTTAGTTGGTATGTATTCGAGATCCTTTCGAAGTGTCGCCAAGTCAACATATTTATCCGCGACATTTATCAACTCTTTTGCCACGTACCCTCTTGTAGAAATAACAAAAATTTCCTTTCCATTGGAGCGCAATAGCTCCATGGCTCGCTCGAAGTCACCATCACCTGAAAACAAGATAGCCACGTCATACAGATCCTTTGTATTAAAGATATCCACCACGAGCTCTATATCTACATTTCCTTTTTTAATTGTCTTATCTCCAGCTTTGATCACCTTAAGCATCTTTTTTCTTACCGTGTATCCAGCAAAGGAAAGTCCGTCCAAAAATTGAAGTTTTTCCTTGGCCTCCTCGCTATCCTTGGAAACTACAGTGTATACAAAACTATTGTATATTTCGAAGTGTGTCTCAAAGAAACTAGTGAGCTTAGCAAAGTCAATCTGCCATCCCAAACCTCTCTGTATATAATACAGGTTTTCAGCATCTATAAAGAGTGCTGCTACTTTTTTTCTCATAATCTATTGTTATAAATATTGTTGTACTGCTCCTGAGCTAAAAAATTAGGAGGCAGTAATAATGTTTTTAAAGGTATCCAAGTACTCAAATATATACATGATTTTTTCACTATTGAACAGTGTACTTGGTATATGTGGTAAAAATCCACGACTCGAAGTATATATTATTTTATGGTCACTTTGTCTTTCTTTTTTTAAAAAATACTCTGTATACAGCTCGGACTCTGCCTCTTGTTCTGCCACTACTACTATCTGCGATACCTTGTCTATACTTCGCTCGATGAGGTCTTCATTGTATAAGTATATTGATACGCCAATACATAGTGCCTGCTCTGATTGCAATGCATCCCAGATAGCATCACCAAGAATCATAGGTCTGGTCCATAACATGGTACCCTCCGCCTTGACTTCATCAAATAAAGGCAATGCCGTCAAATGTTGGAAAGACCCCTCAATATCCCCAAGAGCAAGATCTTCCTCCAGAGCATAGCTGATTGCTCCCATCAACGATTCACTTTTAATGACACCATCAATGATGGCAGGACGGGCACATGAGCTCTTTTTACCTTCATGGGTAACCGTGATCACCTCATCTATATCAAAGCCACAGGTGGACATAGAGCTCGCTCCAAAAGAATACTGACGCGGTATGGAAATTTCATCCACTTGTACAAAAAAGTACTGATCGGCGAACTCCGCTTTGGGTACGGTATTGGTATTATAGATCAACCGGTCCAAAATATGTGAGTGATGGTATTCATGATCAATGTACTCCTTTACCTCTGCAGGCTGCTCCTTTTTCCCCATTCGCATATCGGTAAACAGGATTGTTTTGACATTGTGCTTACTAATAGGAAATGCTGGAAGCACGTCAAGACTCACCTCTATGATGATGTACGCTTTGTGTGACCTAGCTCCCTCCACTTCTTCATAGGCAAGCTTAAAACTTTTATAATCGTGTTTAGTAAAATATGGAGCATATTTTACTTTTGTTTGCTCATCATCAAAGTCCAAGGTCGTGGTAAACGTATCTACATGATGCTTACAAAAAGTAAGGATATCGCGTAAATAGATAGCAGTATGAAAACGACGCAGTGAATTTCCTACAACAAGGATTACCTCTGGTGCTTTATATACATTTCCGGCGCTGTTCTGATCCATCTACTACATATATTGATATCCTATTAGTATACCATATCTCTATTTTTTCTGTGGCGTTTCAGTAAAAATACTGTACACTATAATAGTTACATTATGTTTTCAAGTTATGTCAAATTCAGAAGACGGACAGACACCAATACCTACAGGAGCACAAGGTGACTCTAGTGCAGGACTTGCCGGAGGGACTACTGGCGATGATAAGGCCGTAGTAAAAACACCTGAGCAAGAACTCGAAGATTTTCTCAAAGCAACACCACCACCAGAACCACGTGGAAGTGCATATAAGCATACAGGACAGTTTCAAGATTTTGCGACTACGGTAAAGCTACCGTCTCATCCTGACACGACGTTTGATGAAAAATACTTTCTTTATCTTTTTGCTGGGTCTCTTTCCCTTTCTCTTGAAGAAAAGCGGGATATCCTAGCTAAGATGCCAAATCTATCACAATTTCAGATAGATGAACTCATTAAAATCCTAGAAGAGGAAAAGCAAAAATTTGATGAGCTAGAAAAAAAGCATCCAGAACAAGTACAAAAGCTGAAGCTCACTGCCAAGAAAGAATGGGAAGTACTAGAAATGGATGATGCAAAATCAACTGCAGAAGAGTCCTCACAATCCCAAGCTGACGACATCAGAAAACAGCTTGGCCTCTAAATATATCATCAATGCAGAGTAATACATTTCTTGTAGAGACATCGGACAAGGTGCGCTTAGATAAGTACCTTGTCCTTTGTACAGACCTTTCTCGCAGTCATATTCACGCCCTGATCAAGAGCGGGTATATTGCAGTAAATGAGTCGCAAACAAAGAAGCCAGGGCATTTACTGGTAACTGATGACACCATCACGCTTCGTATTCCAGACGTGGAAAAAAATACCATGACTCCATCACATGAAGCTCACTACACCGTGATCTATGAAGATAAGCATACACTTCTTATCAACAAGGAAAAAGGACTTGTGGTTCACCCAGGATCCAATAATACAAAACATACACTAGTACATGAGCTCCTTGGTCGTCCTGATCCAGACTTTGTCATCAAACACGTTGAGCGTCCCGGGATTGTTCATAGATTGGACAAAGATACCTCAGGAATACTTCTCATAGCGAAAAACGATCAAGCATTGCTTTACTATAGTGCGCTTTTTGCCACAAGAGACATTACGAAAACCTATCTCTGTATTGCACATAACATCCCTGAAACAGATCATGCCATCATCGAAGCACCCATAGCTAGAGCTCCTCGTGATAGAAAACGTATGGATATCAGACCTGGAGGAAAATATGCTAAGTCTGAATATACTCTTCTTGGTAGTGCCTATAACATGAGTCTCCTTGAGGTTACGCTACATACGGGACGTACGCACCAAATACGAGTGCATCTAAAAAGTGTAGGCCTACCCATCGTGGGTGATCCACTCTATGGAAAAAATGACACCTATGAAACACAGTTTCTACATGCCTATACTCTGGAGTTTATTCCCTTTGGTGAGAAAACACTCAAGCGCTTTGTTGCCAAACCCCCTGAGGATATGTACAATCTAGCACAAGAGATTGGCCTATCACATTTGCTCCCCCCTGCATGAAACGTACCCTCTTTATCATCTTAGGTATCCTTGCTAGCGCGTGTATTGGATATCTTGCTTTTCACTATGCCATACTTTTTTCCTGGCATCTCAAGTTCAGCAATTTTTTATACAATACAGACAACATCCATACTAGCGAGGTAGTGGTGGTAAAAATTGATAATAAAAGCCTGGCAGGAATAGACCAAGGTGGACTAGGGCGTTGGCAGGATTGGGATAGGGCATACTACGCTCAGGTTATAAACAATCTCAATAGTAGTGGTGCAGCAACCATAGGACTTGATATTTTCTTTTCAGAGTCATCCACTGAGAAAACGCAGTCACTTCTCCAACAGTTTTCTGACAACTATAATGAAACCTCGACGATCAACTCCAAGGATATTATAGACTTTGCAAGGAGTGCCGATAATGCACTGGCCAAGGAGCTTGCCACCACCAAAAATATTGTCCTCGCAGCAATGCCTGGAAATGCAAGTGAGATGCCACTCATACCACACAGTACGTTGGGTACGCCAGATACCAA
The DNA here is from genome assembly GCA_037969665.1 of Candidatus Altimarinota bacterium. GTDB lineage: Bacteria > Patescibacteriota > Gracilibacteria > 1-14-2-50-48-13 > 1-14-2-50-48-13 > JBBKXV01. The sequence continues at coordinate 237 of JBBKXV010000213.1, read as the reverse complement.
TATAGCCAGTGTCGCGCTGAGAGAAGACAGTGATAATACAGTGAGAGCTATGCCTACACTCGTAAGCAAAGATGGTATTCCCTATAGCTTTTCTATAGAGCTGCTCCGACAGTTTTTTGATATTACTAGAGATACCACCATTGAGGGTGGAAGACTATCCCTCCTTCCCACAGCACAAAAACAACTGAGCACAGGAAAGAACTATGGTCCCATCAATCCAACAGTCAATGCTCAAGG
>JBBKXV010000212.1:0-5815 GCA_037969665.1 Candidatus Altimarinota bacterium | reverse complement strand
TTCTATAGGTCGTACACAGGAGATGATCTACCTCCTCCATGAGCTCTGGGACAAAAAGTTAATTCCTCAACTCCCTATCTATATTGACTCCCCCCTTGCTACCAACGCAACGGAGATCTTTACGAAACACCCGGAGTGTTATGATAAGGACACCTTTGAAGCATTTCTCATGAAAGCACACAATCCATTTACCTTTAGAAACCTCAACTATATTCGTACCGTGGAGGAGTCAAAGGCCCTCAATGATAAACATGGTCCTTGTATTATTATTTCTGCTTCCGGAATGATAGAAGGTGGTCGCATTGTCCATCATGTCAAAAAAGCAGTACCAGACCACAAAAATACTATTTTGATCATCGGATATATGGCCGAGGGAACCCTGGGAAGAAAGTTACTACAAGGACAAAACCCACTTATGATCCATGGAAAGGAAAGGCAAGTGGCAGCCGACGTAGTAGAGCTGCACTCATTTTCTGCTCATGCAGATAAGCACGAACTTCTTGAATTTGCCACACACATCAAAGGACTTAAAAAAGTATTTTTAGTACATGGAGAACCTGATCAACAAGAGGCATTCAAAGAGCAACTACTCTCCACAAAACATGTGACTGATGTCATCATCCCAGCTCCTGGAGATAGTTTTACTCTTGAGTAGCATCTAAAAGAGATTGTAGTTTTTTGATACCTCGATGGGTAAGGGTACGAACATTTCCTTCTGAGGTATCTAAAATCACAGAAATGGTTTCATAGTCTAGCCCCTGAATATACTTTAAGGACAATACCTCTCGATAGGATCCAGGCAACTCCTTCATAGCCCCTTCTACTCGTTCAAAAGTGAGAGACCTCAGGGTAACATATGCTGGATTGCTTTCAAAATCTTCATCAGCTACCTCATGAGCAGCGGTGATTTCTAGTACTTCTTTGCGCGCCCTATACGTATCTACGGTCATGTGGTATGCAATCCGTAACACCCACCCCTTGAGTTGCTTGTACTCTGTCCCCTCAAACGTATGAAGCTTCTTCCACATTTTTAAGAACACCTCTGAAATAGTATCCTCCACCTCCTCTGGACGCAACTTTGAACGCAGGTATGAAAATACAGAGGGAGCTAATTTGGTGTAGATATCATTGAATGCATCTTCGTCACCTAGTTTTGCTGCCTCGATGATGGTAAGCGGAACATCACCATAGGATTCACTTTTATGATTAATTGCAAGGTGGACCAACAGGTCCTGCAAGATAAGTTCCATAGCTACTTAAAAAAGTACTACGGTGAGTATACGCTGGATAGCTAGGCTTTGTAAAGAGAAGCATTTACACGAGCGCTAATATCCCTATACTAATAGTGTTTTGTATGTTTTCCGTAGAAAAATATGAGTTCTGAAGAACAAAATTTGCCACTAGAAGAGCATGGTGTGAGTAATAAGGATATATCTAGAGAGATGAGGGAGTCCTATTTGGACTATGCCATGAGTGTCATTGTATCTCGCGCCCTGCCTGATATTCGTGATGGATTAAAGCCCGTTCAGCGACGTATTTTATATGTCATGGAGGAAATGGGACTGTCATCAGGAGCACGGTATAAAAAGTCCGCCCGTATCGTTGGTAATGTGATGGGTAAGTATCATCCTCATGGTGATGCATCTATCTACGCTACTATGGTTCGTCTTGCTCAACCATTTGCACTACGGTATCCCCTTGTGGATGGTCAAGGTAACTTTGGTTCTATTGATGGGGATCCGGCAGCTGCTCCAAGGTATACAGAGGCACGTATGACAAAGATTGCCGAAGAGCTTCTTGCAGATATTGCAAAAGAAACGATTCCATTTCGACCCAACTACGATGGTTCAGAAAGCGAGCCAGTTATCCTACCAGGTAAGTTTCCAAACCTTCTTATGAATGGAAGTATGGGTATTGCCGTAGGTATGGCAACCAATATGCCACCAAACAACCTAACGGAGATCCTTCGTGCAGTGCAGTTACTTTTGGCTACGCCAGAGGCAACCACTGATGACATCATGGAAATTGTACAAGGTCCTGACTTTCCAACATCAGGATATATTTACAATAGAGAAGAAATCAAAGAAGCCTATAAAACAGGTCGTGGAGGTATCACGATGAGAGCCAGAGCTGAAATAGAAGAAGGAAAAGGTGACAAACACCGTATTGTTATCTCTGAGATACCATATCAAGTCAACAAAGCAAACCTTGTAGAAAAGATTGCTATGCTGGTTCGTGATAAGAAGATTGTAGGAGTGAGTGACATCAGAGACGAATCCAATAAAAAAGGTATTAGAATTGCCATTGACCTCAAAAGAGATGGACATGCAAAGAAGATACTCAACCAACTCTACAAATATACTCCTATGCAGAGTAACTTCTCTGTAAATATGATTGGACTTGTAGATGGGCTACAGCCTCAGCTTCTCAACATCAAGGCCCTTCTAGTGCACTTTATTGCCCATAGAAAAATTGTTATAAGAAAGAGAACAGAGTTTGACCTAAGAAAGGCACAAGATAGACAACATATCCTTCTTGGACTTAAGATTGCACTAGATAATATTGATGAGGTCATCAAGACGATCCGTGGAGCAGATAGCCAGGAGCATGCTCGCGTTGACTTGATTGCCAAGTTTAAGCTTTCTGAAAAACAAGCAGAGGCTATTCTTTCTATGCAGCTCAGAAGGCTTGCAGCTCTGGAAAGGCAAAAGATTGAAGATGAATTAGCGGCTCTAGAGGAGCTCATTTCAAAGCTACAAGCAATCCTTGCTGATCCACAAAAGATTCTTGATATCCTTCATGAGGAGTCAGAATATCTCATTGAAAAGTTTGGAGATGAGCGACGCACGGAAGTGGTACCTCATGCACTAGGTAAGTTTAAACTTACTGATACTATTCCAAATGACGACATGATTGTCACGCTCACGGTAGAAAACTACATCAAACGAATGCCTAGCACTACCTTTAAAATCCAAAAACGTGGAGGTAAGGGAGTAAAGGGTCTAAGTACGAAAGACTCAGATAGTATCATGCAAATGATGGCTACAAAAAATCACAATAAATTACTGTTTTTCACCAATACTGGGCGCGTTTTTGCTCTTCATACCTATGAAATTGCTGAAGCATCACGTCAGGCAAAGGGACAAGCACTCATCAACCTCTTACAGCTTCAGCCAGATGAGAAAATTGTTAGTATGCTAGATATAACTGCAAATAAAGATCTCAAGTACCTCTTTATGTCTACAAAGAAGGGTGTAGTAAAGAAAACTGCAAGTGAAGAATTTGACCGCATCATGGCATCAGGAAAGATTGCAATCCGCATCAAAGATGAAGATGAGCTCTTGTGGGTAAAGGGTACAAATGGAGATAGTGAGGTTTGTATTGTTACCAGCGCAGGACAATGTATTAGGTTTAAAGAAGAGGATGTAAGGTCAATGGGGCGGGCATCCTCAGGTGTACGAGGTATCAAGCTCAAGGGAGATGACGTCGTGGTTGAGATGAGTATTATACCAGAGGGTGAAGCCTTCATCTTTGTCATCACAGAAAATGGAATGGGTAAAAAGAGCCCACTACATGAATACAGATTACAAGGAAGAGGAGGAAGTGGTATCAAGACTGTAGCTATTACAAAACGTACAGGGACTCTCATGGGAGCACGTATTATTGAAAAAGATGCAGAGGGTGACCTCATATTGGTATCACATAAAGGACAGGTACTACGTACTGCAGTCAAATCTCTCCCAAAGAGAGGACGAGTAACTCAAGGAGTCTTTATCATGAGATTTAAAGAAAAGGGAGATAGTATTGCTAGTTTCTCACTAGTAGATAGCACGCCAGAGTTGGAGGAAGATGGTGAGGAATAAATAATTTATATTTGTAAGCGTGAATCTATATGGCGAAATCCTTAGCAAAGAAAGTTCATAGCGCCCTAGGGCAAACTAAGAAAGCCATTTCACGCTTCCAAAATGATATTAAAGAGCTCAGAGACCAGCGCGCTCAAGAAAAAATCCTCCCAATTGATAGAGTTGAAAAACAAGCTATTCAGAAAACTGTAGCTCTCCCTCTACACACTAAGATTGATGTATCAATAAGTAGTGTACTCAAGTCTAGCATAGCCATTGCGCTAGTAGTCCTATCACTCTATCTTATCTACCTGCTGAAAGACGTTTTTGTGCTACTCTTTTTTGCTCTCTTTTTTGCTGCAGTACTCTACCCTCTTGTGGCCCAACTAGAAAAGTGGAAAATACCGCGTGGGTTTAGCATCTTGCTTAGCTACCTACTCATTCTCATCGTAGTGGCCATCCTTATTATCACTTTGGTACCTATGCTAAAGGCGCAAGGGGATAAGCTTATTGGGTCGATTATTAGCCAACTATCTAGCTTGGCAACAAATGGCATTAGTGACATCTCCATACCTTTTGTGCCCAAAGAAACAGAAGTATGGCTTGCACAAACATTGGATAGTCTCAGGGCAAACTTTAATGTGGACCTTTTGCTGGAACAGCTTCAAAAATGGCTGTTAGCCAATCAAGCAATCTTAGGAGATAACTTAGAAAAAGTTGCAACCAACTTCCTTGGGTTTGTTAATGTCATTGCAAATGGACTAGGAAATGTCATCATTGTCCTTCTCCTCACCTTTTTTATACTCATGGAGGCGGAAGATATTCATACTTTTTTCATCTCACTTTTACCACAAAAACATAGGGCATATTTTAGTACGAAACTCATAACCGTTCAGCAAAAGATAGGAGCTTGGATCCGTGGTCAGCTGTTGCTTGGAATCGCAGTTGGTGCAGCTACCTTTCTTGGACTTCACTTTTTGCGTTTGTTTGGAATTACCATTGAGGAAATCTTTATTTTGTCAGTTATAGCAGGGATCACTGAGTTAATTCCTGTTATTGGACCTATCATTGCAGCTTTTTTCGCTATTCTTGTTGCGGCGAGCCAAGGGCTAGTACCTATCCTAGCTGTGGTAATATTATTTATAGTTATTCAACAACTTGAAAACAATATCTTAGTACCAGTGATCATGCGACATGCGGTGGGACTAAGCTCACTAGTCATCATTATTGGTATGCTTGTGGGGGCAAGCTTTCTTGGCTTTTTTGGCCTCGTGTTAGCTGTGCCAATCACCACAATTATCGTGCTCTTTTTAGAGGACTTCATAACGGTAGAAAAACAGTATGTGGAGCAGCAGGACAAAAAACTCACAACCAAAAGCTAAGTATCCCAACCTTGCTCCTCGGTACAAGTATATTGAGCCAGTGCTGACTTCCATGTATACTAGTGCTGTACTAGTATTTTACAATAACACTTATGCCAACCTTTGACTTTAGTTGTCACGAATGCAACCATCAATTTGAGCACCTTTCTCTACCAACAATAAAAGCTAAAAAAATGCTTGAATGTCCCGAGTGCAACTCAAGCAATGTAAAAAAACTTATGTCACCTCCCAACATCAAATTTAAAGGGAGTGGATTTTATGTGAATGATTCTAAGGACGGAAAGTAGGACATACTAGCCTATGTATTCACTATATACACTCTTCTTCAATACTTGTTTCAATACCTGCCTTACCTCTGGGACCATGTTTTCTGGGAGCTCAGATATCATATACCAAGCTAATTTATCACATTTATCTATCTCCAGAATGGATGGTACTCCCGTCCATTTTTTTGCACTAAAATATATATTAAGATTTTCTCTGCCACCATGCATGGAGTGACATACATGTACTACCTCAAGGTTTTTCTGTTGTATCTTAAGACCTACTTCTTCTTCAAGCTCACGAATAGCAGCAGCATAGCCCCCCTCT
>JBBKXV010000211.1:0-1150 GCA_037969665.1 Candidatus Altimarinota bacterium | reverse complement strand
AAACAAGACTCTTTGCCTTATTAAATGGAGCATTTGCTCCTAATTCAAGCTTCTCTGCGCCAGTTGTAAGTCCCTTACTAACCGCTTCAGGCAATATCTTGTTCTGAGCCATGAACTTCTCAACTGCTTTGGCTCCTCCTGCTGCAACCTCTTTTAAGATTTGTGGAGTGATCTTTCCTATTACAACACCTGCTGCATTAAATAATGGCTTACCTATAACGTCTGCTGCTTTTCCAAACAAGCCTCCTCCAACTGTATAAGCTAGAGTATTCCAACTAAGTAGATCGTTTCCTTCTTCAAGCGACATACCAGTTCCAAAAGCTGCACCTCCTGATACTGGACCTAATCCAAATGCTGCTGTTTGTATTCCTCTTCCAACATCCTTTTTAACATCTCCATAATTCTGAGGAGCTTCTTTTATAAGACCTCCAGTAGAGTATGGTTGGTAAGATGACGCTTCAGATAGTGCGCCAATCTTTTTCTCTCCTCCAGCAAGTGCTTGTTCTAATCGTTGTCGTATTTGAGTGGTATCTTGTCCACTGTCTCTGGCTTGCACATATTGCTGTCTTAGTTGTTCTATTCCTGCAGACGACGATTCTACTCCTTGTATCTGTCCTGGAATATTGGCTTTAGTTATCTGATTACCTGACTGAATGGCTTGAAATGGTCTTGCTGCCATAGTAGTTACTGGAGAGACAATCTCTTTTGCTAATCCTCCAATACTTAACTTTTCGTGCGGAGCTTCTGGTACTTGAGGTTCTATTGTTTGAGCTTCTGCTGTTTGAGTACCTTTTAATTGCTGATATGCACTTGCAACTTTCTTTGCATAAGCCGGAGTATCATATGCAACTCCGTACTTATTCACTCCTTTCCAGTTTTCTTTGTATGCATTAGGTTTTCCCTCTCCTGCATTCCACATAGATGCAATCTGACCAACGTTATTGCCTTTGTCTTTCCATTCTTTTAATCTCTTGTAGGTAACTTCATTTTGTTGCTGCGGAGTCGCTTTGTCTAGAGTAGTATTTACTCCATATTTCTTTGCTGCACCATTCCAAGTATCTGGAGTGTATTGATACCCACCAAACTCACCACTTCCTCCTTTTGCATTAAAGTTACCACCACTTTCAGTTTGGCGAATGGCTTTTGCAAG
>JBBKXV010000210.1:0-7410 GCA_037969665.1 Candidatus Altimarinota bacterium | reverse complement strand
AAAGTACCATTGCACTCAGTAGTTTTCATGGAAAGGCTCTGGAAATTGCTTTGAATTCTGAATACGTAAATCAGCTATTAAGTCATATATCTTCTCCTGTAGTAAGATTGGTATGCAATGGGCCGAGTAAGCCAGTATTGTGTAAGGACTTAGAAGATACAACATTTATTCACCTCATTATGCCACTTCGAGCATAAGGCCAATTCTTGGCATTTTTAACTGTTTTGCAATTTGACTACTGTGACACAACATCCACTATTTTCCTCCTTACTTGATCTGAGGCTGCACTTAGAGAGTGCCCGTCAGTTAAAGAAGGAGAAACATATTGAAATATCTGGTTCAGGAAATTCCTTTTCAAAGGGGCTACTTAGTACATCTCTCGCTTCAGAGATTGGAGCAAAAAAAATACTTTGGGTCATTCCAAATAATGTACAGGTTTCAGAGCTAGTATCCACACTCAATCTTTTGACCTCTCTTCCGATCTACACTGCTGGCTGTGGAAAGCAAAGTACATTTCTTCAGCGAGATAAAATAGGGTACTTAGACTTTATGGCCACTGGAGATAATGGTATTTTTATTACTACTATTGATTTTTTGGCTAGTGAATGTCCTCGAGTGGACACGTATGCAAGAGAACAGCTGAGTATAAGAAAAGGGCAAGAAGTCCCACCGTTTCAATTGTTTCAGCAGCTATTGGATTTGGGCTACGAGCAATCAGAAGATAAAGTACTGCATGAGGGAAGTTATACCAATTTGGGAGACACCTTACGTTTGTTACTACCCAATAGTGATCTTGAATACAGGATTACGTTCTTTGGTGACATGATAGAGCAGATCGAAACATATAATACCAAGGCGAAAAAGGTTGTGGAACAAAAGGAGGAGGTATGTATCTCTCCCATGGAGTTTTCCAATAGAGATGGTGCGTTGTTAGACTATATTCCTGCTTCTCAATGTTTTCTCATTGGTGATGAGTTGGAGACAGTGGGTGATGAGATGGATGAGCTAGTTGCTGAGCTGAGAAAAAAGAGCAGTACATTACGTGCTGTATTTTTTACAGCATTTCCAGAAACAGATAATTTTGTGCATATGCGCTACTTATCTCTACTAAAGTATTATACTCAGGCAGATTTTCTCAATGATATTAAGGAGCGCTATATAGCTGGATGGGCCACCGTCATATATACAAAGGATGCTGAGGTCATGGCTAAGTTATTTCTAGAGCATGACATCTTATATGCGAGAGAATGGAAGGATTTTTTGCAACGAAGAAAAAGTAAGAAACCTGTAACCTTACTACTCAATGCCACTGAAGGTGAGGCTGTTCCTCACTCCTTTCAAAATGTAACAGAAAAAATAGGCGTAATAACAGATAGAGAGATTGTCTTAGGAAAAAAGGAAAGAAGAATATCTGGAAGTTACGGAAATAGCATGATGGCATTTTTAGCCTCACTAAAAAAAGAGGATTTTGTTGTCCATGCTGACCATGGTATCGGCCAATTTACAGGGATTGATCAAAAAACGATTGATGATATCACAAGGGAATACCTAGAGATTCACTATGCTGCCAATGATAAGCTGTTTGTGCCTACTGATCAGGCTGATAAGATTAGTAAGTACATTTCAAATGATGAAAAACCACCAAAGCTTACAAGGCTAGACTCCACAGAGTGGACCACCATTAATAAAAAGGCAAAAAAGGAAGCAGAAAAAATTGCAAAGGACCTTTTGGAGCTGTATGCAAAGCGCGAGCTAGCTGCTGGACAGGTATATAAGACAGACAAAGACATAGAACAGTCCTTTGCTGATACTTTCCCCTATACGGAGACCCCGGGGCAAATAAAGGCAATTTCTGACGTACTAGCAGATATGGCAAATACAAAACCCATGGATCGTCTCATCTGTGGGGATGTGGGATTTGGTAAAACAGAAGTTGCAATGAGAGCTGCTTTTCGAGCTTTTCTCAATAAAAAACAAGTAGCATTGATTTCACCTATTACTATTTTAGCAGATCAGCACTACAAGAGTTTTGTAAAACGAATGAATGAATTTGGAGTTAGGATTGAAATGCTGAGCAGGTTTAAAACACCAAAGGAGCAAAAAGAAATTCTACTGAGTATGAAGCATGGTGAGGTAGATATTGTTATTGGGACTCATCGACTGCTTTCAAAGGATATTGAGTTTAAAGATCTGGGGATCATTATTGTAGATGAGGAACAACGTTTTGGGGTGAAACAAAAGGAAAGACTCAAGGAGTTTCGAGCAGATGTAGATGTGTTGACATTGTCAGCAAATCCTATTCCTCGTACATTGCATATGTCTCTCAACAATTTACGAGATATTACAACCATTACAACGCCGCCACCAGGACGTCTCCCCGTCATTACTGAAGTGCGAAAGTACTCAGATGCACTTGTGATAGAAGGTATCTCACAGGAAATCGCAAGAAATGGGCAGGTATATTTCTTGCATAATAAAGTCCGGACTATTGAAGGAGTTGCCTTTAAGCTTCGTAAACTTCTCCCTAAGGCTAGGGTAATTGTGGCACATGGACAGCTTGATCCGAGAGAGTTAGAAAAACGTATTTTTGCCTTTAAAAATGGTGATTTTGATGTACTAGTAAGCTCCACCATTGTTGAAAATGGGATAGATCTTCCTAACGCAAATACACTTATTGTTAACAATGCAGATAGCTTTGGTCTTTCTCAATTATATCAACTGCGTGGGCGAGTAGGGCGAGGACGGACTCAAGCATATTCTTTTTTACTGTATAACAGTAGAAAGCTAAAAAGCGATGCAAAAAAGCGATTGCGAGCTATTGTAGAGGCATCAGAGCTGGGTAGTGGTTTTCAAATAGCGATGAAAGATTTAGAAATAAGAGGAGCTGGAGATATTCTTGGATCATCACAGCACGGTGTGATGAATAGTGTAGGAGTGAGTCACTTTATTCGTATGCTCAACCAGCAAGTAGAGGAGCTGAAAAAAGGACAGGTCAATACAAAGAAGCAGGAAAAATCAGTGGTAATGAGTGACGTCACTGTGGATGTTCCACTTACTGCATATATCCCAGATTGGTATATTACAGAGTACGAAGAAAAAATACGGGTATATCAAACATGTTCATCGCTCAAGACTCAAGAAAGCCTTAGGGATTATATGAAAGAGCTGGAAGTAGAATATGGTGAGCTACCCACAGAGGTGAAACATATTGGAACCGTCATATATATGAAGATACGCGCTCGTAGAGCAAATGTAAGTAAGATCAAGGTATACAATCAGCCTTTTGGACTACAGGAGGTTAATCTAGAAATGGGGCCAAATATGAAGCCAGAACATATTTTTTCTCTATTAGCTCATAATAAAAAATGGATCATCTCTGAGAAAATGTTGAAAATTCCTCTTAAGGATATTGGCATAGACTGGATCAATGGAATCAAGGAAAGTCTCATTGCTCTTTCAAAGGTGCCTGATAAACTGGGGTAAGCTCTCTGTCTTGTAATATTGCTAGCTAGGTTATGGATATCTTTTTGCTTTGGCTGCCACTAGTGGCATTGTTACTTTTTGTACTCTATAGAATCATGTATGTCTACATTGTACGTAGGCATATTTTGGCACACGCAAAGATCATTTACGAAGAGAGTTTGCTCTACTTAGGAGAGCATAAATATGAGATTTTAACATTGAGACAGGCATTTTACGAGGGTATTGTGTCAGAACAAAAAGTATATAAAGAGTATCTTACGGAGCTAGAAAAAATGCTCAAGGGTAGGAGTAAACAGTTAGATAAAAGCATAGAGTATATTATGCATGTTACCCTCTAGATATGAATGATATGCTGGCATTAGGTTGCATAGTCATCATTACATTTCTACCGGTGTTGTTATGGTCAGGGTTGTTACTTCGTGCAGATAAAAGAAAAGAACCCATCCTATTATTGGTGTTTGCCTTTTTGGTTGGTGCACTTTCAACTGTACCCATTTTGCTTTTACGGATAGGTATGGATAACCTTTCTTGGTTATACGCTTCTTGGAGCGGTCTTACTTTGGGGATAGGGATTATTTTGTCTGCAGCCATAGAAGAGGGGAGTAAACATATTGGTGCCATGAAGGTAGCAGGTACTGATCATCGTGGTCGTGATGAGGTAACTGATGGTATTGTCTATGGAATGGTGGTAGGTCTAGGATTTGCATTTGTTGAAAATGCTGTGTATCTCTGGGAATCTTATCTACATAGTACAGATCTTATACAGTTGTTGCAGTTATACGTCATCAGATCTACCCACACCATGGTAGCCCATGCTTTATTTTCTGGAATATTTGGATACTTTTATGCACTTGGTTTTATATGTCCAGACATGAGATATATCAAGACCTGTGTATATAGAATCAACGCCTCAACATTACGATCTGTGATGGATATGAGGACATTATTACTATCGGCTACACGGACAATATTATTTCAAAAAAAAGGTGACTACTATTTTGACGGCCTTACTCTCTTGGTGGAGGGCTTTATCATTGCTATCTTACTGCACACCATCTACAACGTTATTCTTTCCACCAAATTATTAGGAGAATGGTACCTAGTAATACTTTCAGGATATCTTGCTATACTAGGTTTCTTTGTCATTACAAGACTAGGAAAGAGGGAAGGATAGACTTTTCCTTGCAATTCTTCCTATAATTAAGTAGGTTTCGTACGTAGTATACTTATAGACATGTCATGACAGTAAAAGAAGAGAGGGCTACATTTAGTATTGAAAGAAAGGAGGCCGCAACGATTCTTGGGGTTTCTTTACGTACTATTGACCGATATATTCGTTCAGGAAAATTAACATCAAAAAAGGCCGGATATCATGTATATCTTTCTCGTAGTGAAGTGGATGCTATCAGACAAGAAAATAGACAGTCTGCTCCTGTTACAGCAACAGTGATCAATGAACAGGCACATGAGCTACAAGATATGATTCCATTGTTCCCTCAAGAACAACCACAACACTCTGCCGCCGAAGCTTTGATGTATAAAGGACTTTATGAGCATAGTAAAAAAACAATAGACGAACAACAGGTGCAGCTGCAAGCAATGCACTATAAGCTTGGTACATTAGAGGTGCAGCTTGCCTCTACTATTCCCTTGCTCACTTTTGAGTCAGAAAAACAAAAGACAGAGGAGCTATTAGAAAAGTTAGATATGGAGACGTTGCAGATCAAAGCTGAGATGAAAGACACTGAGGAGACAATCATTGCCCTTCAAAAGCAAAAAATGAGCTATATGATTATTTCTCTCGTCTTGATTGCTCTCTTTGTGACTATGTCCATTGTTATTATTCCCCTACTTACTTAAATACCTATTCTGTGTCAAAAACCCTCGTAATAGTAGAGTCCCCATCAAAAGCAAAAACCATATCTAAGTATTTGGGTGAGGGATATAGCGTAGCAGCGTCCATGGGACATATACGTGATCTCCCTGCTAGTAAGCTAGGTATTGATGTGGAAAACAAATTTATGCCTGAGTATGTGGTAGATAAGCAAAATGCTGAAAAGTTAAAACCACTTAGAAAATTACTAAAAGAAGCTGACGAGGTCCTGCTAGCAACGGATGAGGACCGCGAGGGAGAGGCTATTTCTTGGCATCTTGTAGAGGCTCTAAAAATCAAAAAACCATATCAGCGGATTGTGTTTAACGAAATTACTAAAACTGCTATAAAAAAGGCAGTGGAAAATCCAAGACCAGTGGATATTCATCTTGTGAATGCTCAGCAGGCAAGAAGAGTATTGGACCGTTTAGTTGGATTTGAGCTTTCTCCTGTGCTTTGGAAAAAAATTAGCAGAGGACTTAGTGCTGGACGAGTACAGTCTGTTGCTGTGCGACTTGTGGTGGAGCGAGAGCGTGAGATAGATGCATTTACCGCTGTAGAAAGCTATCGTGTCACAGGGAGCTTTACAACGACAAAGGGTGAGGAGGTAAAAGCGGAGTTATCAACTCGTTTTGATAACTATGAAGATGCAAAACAATGTATGGATGACTGTGCTATCAGTGCATATAAGGTAGAAAAAGTAGAAAAGAAAGATGGTAAAAAGTCTCCTGGAGCACCATTTACCACTTCTACCTTACAGCAAGAGGCGAGTCGAAAGCTGGGATATAGCGTATCGCAAACCATGAGACTTGCTCAAAAATTGTATGAAGGAGGATTTATCACATATATGAGAACTGACTCAGTACATCTTTCTGATGATGCATTGCAGGGTATTGCATCGTACGTGGAAAAGCAGTTTGGAAAAGAGTTTGTAGAGACAAGAAAGTATAAGACAAAGTCGTCCAATGCCCAGGAAGCTCATGAGGCAATCAGACCAACCAAATATAGCAAGGAAACAGCTGGCGCTGATGATCAGCAAAAACGTCTATATAATCTTATCTGGAAGAGAGCTATTGCTTCTCAAATGGCTGAGGCAGTGTTGGCACGGACCACAGCACAAATTTCCATTTCAAAGAGAAAAGAAATCTTTGTGGCAAAGGGAGAGGTGATCATGTTTGAGGGATTTATGAAGGTCTATGGTACTGATCAAAAGGCGGATGCTGTGATTCTACCAGCAATGACTGAGGGTGATGTCTTAGAATATAGCAACCTATTGGCCAAGCAAATGTTTTCAAAGCATCCTCCAAGATATACAGAGGCTGCCCTCGTAAAAAAACTTGAAGAGCTTGGCATTGGTAGGCCATCTACCTATGCTCCTACGATTTCCACGGTGCAACATAGAGGATACGTAGAAAAAGATACAAGAGATGGTGAGCAGAGAGAGACAAGAGTCGTCACCCTTGAACGCCCAGGAAAGGTGATGGAGTCGACTATTACAGAGGGGTACGGAGCAGAAAAAAATAAGCTTTTCCCTACCAATATGGCTATGGTAGTCAATGACTTTCTTGTTAAGTATTTCCCAGATGTTATAGATTATGGGTTTACCGCAGCTGTGGAAAAGGAGTTTGATAGTATTGCCAATGGAAAAAAGGAATGGAATGCTATGATTGGTGAGTTTTACACAGGATTTCATAGCAAGGTAGAGGAGGTATCAGGGATAGATAGAAAGGAAGTTTCCAATGATAGGGTACTAGGTGAGGACCCTAAGACAGGTAAGGTGATCAAGGCTCGTATGGGAAGATTTGGTCCTATTGTACAGATTGGCGAGACTGAGGATGAGGATAAAAAATTTGCTGGATTGGAAGTGGGGCAATTTATTGAGACTATTACCCTTGAGGAGGCATTGGCATTGTTTAAATTTCCAAGATCCTTGGGCAACTACGAGGACAAAGAGGTGACCATAGGCAAGGGTAGGTTTGGTCCCTATGTAAAGCATGACTCTAAGTTTGTGTCCATACCAAAGGAGGTAAGCCCTTTAGGCATCACTCTTGAGG
>JBBKXV010000209.1:0-1002 GCA_037969665.1 Candidatus Altimarinota bacterium | reverse complement strand
AGCTGTTTAGTACCGATGTTATTAAAAAGGTCGTGCAGTATTTCTTTAAAGTTGGCTTGCATCTCGACGTTTGTGTATTCTAGCCCTTCGCCTGTTATGATATTATCTCGACACAACAGACCTAGAAAGGAACACAGGGCACTATCAAAAATTCGAGGGTATTTGTAGTATTTATTGTGGGCTACATATTCTAGAGAAGGCCACAAGTCCGGTGAAACTACTAGGACCCTATCACCAATGCTAATCTCTGATATCTTAGTGTCTACGACCTTCCCTTCACGATAAACAGGTACGATGTGGCTATCTTTCGAACCAACCAATGTCCAACCAATCTCGGTCTCAAGTTTTAATTGCTTGAGCATTCCAGATTGTATGATGTTGTGGGCATACCCATGGGATAAAATATCTCCCTTCTCAACTTTATCCATTCTTACGATGCCATTATTGGTGTAAACCCAGGAACTCTTAGGTATGCATCTTTGACCCATACAACACGCCAACTCATTGTAATCCTCAAGAATACCATCCTTTATCATTTGGAACCTGTTAGCTCCACATGTAGGGCATAGTCCGTTTTTGAGAAAGGTGATGTTCTCTCTGATTTCGGAGATATCTTGGTCGTACAAATTGTCTATGTAACCTGGGGTTGAACAACTAGGACACCATTCAGCGAAAAGTTTTGTCCCTATCTCTACCTGTCTTGGCAGTATGGTGGCATTGAGATATTCAGGTCCTATGCAAAATTCCAGAAAGTTAGGGGCTTTTTTAAAAGAGCTCTCATCAACGCTTTCAAAGACAGAGACATCCATCCCTGAATCTGCAAAATCAGTTATTAACTTCGATGGATCAAATTCCTTGAGTTTCCGCTCTGACATCGTTTACCTTTTCTTCCGTTGAAACTAAGTACAGTCTCTTTTCAGCTACTACCATTCTCCACAGTATAGCTACATCAAGGATTCCCACCTTGAGGATTGCTTCCAGTGCCTGGTTTCTTTTGTCGGA
>JBBKXV010000208.1:0-2062 GCA_037969665.1 Candidatus Altimarinota bacterium | reverse complement strand
TACATCATGTGTATACACTTCCTTTGCGATTTAAGGTAGTGCTTGGAGTAATAACACTGCTCATCTGTGCTGCTGTGGTTTCTGTTATTTTTGCTGCACCACCTACCACTCAGTATGGTTTAGGTGAGACACTTTCTCCCAACTGCCCCCCAGGGGCCCCCAATTGTAGTGTCATACCTCCAGCAGTATCTGGAGCCAATGATGATATTACGGATTTGGTAGGATTGACTGAAAATATTACCTTTCCACAAAAGATTGGTCTAGGACGTGATCCTCAAGAGAGTGTTGATATTCGTGATGGAAATCTTCTTATCTCTACAAATAATGCTGCTGAACTCAATAGAGAGATACAGTGGTGGTGGGATGGAAAGTCATTTTCTGAAGATATTGCTGGTACAACATATACTATAAGTGAACCTATTTTTAAACTAGGTCGGGTGGTGCTTGGTGGCATAGGTACTCCTGTACTGCGATTTATGTTTTCTGGGCTGTATGATGATGATGGTGCTGGCCCCAATCCAGCAGTGTATGGGGAGCAGTCCGTGTTTGAGATAGAGGACACGGGTACAGTTGCTTCAGTACGAGCTCCGTCCAATCGAGGAAGTCACTTCGAAGGTTTTTTTGCTGGAGAGAGTGCACCGTTGTTTCGCATTAATTCTTTTCCAGATATGCAGTTAGAGTTTGGTCCAGGTGGGGCAGTAGATACAGATATTGTATTAAAAAGATTTGCTGACACGGTGACATCAGCATCAGGATGGTTGTTTAGCACCAATGGTGGAGATCGTGTCAAGGTGACCAATAATGGATTGGGAGTCAATGCTACAAATGTTGATGTGTCACTGGTGAGTGGTGGAGCTATAGCTTTACATGATAACAATGAGGCAGTCATCAATATCCCAAGTGGTGGAATGGGACTGACAGTGGGTGACCGTAGTTTTATTCGGTTAACTTCAGACTGTGCTGTGGCCGCTACATGTACCTTTACACTCAATCCAGGTACTTTTGGACAGTTGCTTACCTTGCAGTGGGATGATAATACAGACGTAGGACAACTCGTGGATGGTGGTCTGGCAAAACTCTCCGCAGACTGGATTCCTGGTGAGTTTGATACTATTTCTTTTATAGATACGTATGATACAGATAGTGTCTCCCACTATTGGGTAGAGCTTTCTCGTAGCAATAACTAAATGAGTATAATGAGCAATAAACTTCTCAGAATAGTCGTGGTGTTTTCTAGCCTACTCCTTGGTACCATAAGTTTTGTGGAGGCAGCTACTAATATCGATCTCGATCATACCTTTGCTTGGAGTGATAGGGCGGGGTGGATCAACTTTGCTGCTCCAGAGGGACAGATTTTTGTCTTGGATGACAAGCTGACAGGGCATGCCTGGAGTGCTAGTCTGGGTTGGATTGATCTTGCTCCTACTCAATCAGGGGTAAAAAATAATAGCTCAGGGGAGTTGACAGGATCTGCTTGGGGTAGAAATACTGGCTATATAGATTTTTCAGGAGTAACTATTGATGCAGATGGCTATTTTCATGGCTATGGTAGTAATCCCATATTAGGAACAATCAGTTTTAATTGTAGTAATACAAGTAGTTGTGGACAGTCCGATTTTAAAGTCCGTACCCTGTGGTCACCCACCACTGCACTGACCACAGGAGGAAATAATGGTGTGCGAAATATTGGCTCTGGAGGTGGGGTATCACTGCCAGTAGAAAAGGGACAGCCATCAGAGGGAGTTCATGGTGTAGCTCCTGAAGATAACGTTACTGAGCTTGATTGCACAAAGACATCTCAGGGCCAACTATTACCCACGAAGGTGATTTCATACTTGTCTTCTACCTGCGCTGACTGTCTCAATGACCCTATCTCACGTATCGATTTTATCAAGTCACTATATCCTTCTGTGTGTTTTCAAGGTGATAGCACATTGTACAATCCATTCCCAGACCTACGGACTACTGATGATGGATATCAAGAAGTGATGAGGGCATATGAGGCTGGTGTGGTTCGAGGGTATGGTGATGGACTATTGCGGGCGGATCAGAATATTTCCTA
>JBBKXV010000207.1:0-10575 GCA_037969665.1 Candidatus Altimarinota bacterium | reverse complement strand
CGAGGGAAATTGCTTTGTGTACTAGAGTAGTACTTAGGGAACATTTGCCAATGAAAGAGTCTGCACCTGCCTCTAGCATTTCACCAACAAGTGGAGAATCCAGAGACTCACCACTAAACATAATTATGATAGAATTGTTATTTTTTGCACGTATTATTCGGCAAAGGTCGATGCCATTTTGTGTTTCTCCTAGAAAAATATCCAAACAGACAACATCATAGTCCATATACTCTATCCTACTGTGAGCATCAAAATAGTTATCATAATAATCCACCTTGTGCTCCTTGGAAAAACTTTGTGCAAGCTCAAGAGCTAGTTCTTTATTATCGTCAACAATGAGAATGTACATGGGAAGTGGTTACCTAAAAAAGAATACACTGTGTACTATGGTTATACATACTTTGTTAAAAGATTGTCAAATTACGTTTTTTTTCGGAAGAATCTAGGTACACTTATTATTGCATTAGAGGAATAGAAAACTATACTTATCACGCTCGAGTTTAGAGTGCTAATGATACAGATATGGCAAAAAACTATTATGAAGTATTGGGGGTGGCCAAGGATGCAACCGTCGATGATATAAAAAAGGCATATAGAAAAGCAGCATTGCAGCATCACCCAGATCAAGGAGGGGATGCTGAAAAGTTTAAAGAGGTCAATGAGGCCTACCAAATACTATCGGATGCTCAGAAAAAAGCCCAGTATGATAGATTTGGATCATCGGGTGGTGGAAGTGCAGGATATAGTCAGGAGGGGTATGGAAATATGGACTTCGGAGATATAGGAGATATATTTTCAACTTTTTTTGGAGGAGGGTTTGGAGGGGGTGGGGGCTAGGGGGCAACAAGGTGGCCCAAGACGTGGTGAGGATATTGAAATACAAATTATCATTGAATTTACCACCTCTATGTTTGGAGGCGAAGAAGATGTCCATATTCCATGTATGGAAAAGTGTAGTAACTGTGTCGGTACGGGTGCCGAAAAGGGCGCAAAGGTAGTGACATGTACCACATGTAATGGGGCGGGTGAAGTAAGAGAACAACGACAAACAATGCTCGGAAACATTATGACATCAAGGCCATGTCATACTTGCCATGGGCAAGGAAAAATACCAGAAAAGGTATGTCATCTCTGTCATGGGCAAAAGAGAGTCAAAAATACCAAAGAGCTTAAGGTTGTTATACCAAAGGGTGTTCATGATGGAGCTGTTCTAAAACTGAGTGGACAAGGATCAGATGGACTTGATGCAGGACCATCAGGTGATGTATATGTGCATATCAGGGTGAAGCAAAGTAAAAAGTTTGAGCGGGATGGAAATGATATTCACACAGAGCAAGTGGTGCATGTGGCACAAGCAGTGCTTGGTGATGATATCACTGTAGAAACAGTGCATGGTAAAAAAGAGATAGTACTTCCTGCAGGTATTGAAGATGGTAAAAAAATACGGCTAAAGTCTTTGGGGGCATATAAAGTAGGCTCTGAGGAAAAAGGTGATCATATTGTGACAGTACGCATACAAATACCAAAGCGTCTTTCTGTTAAAGAAAAAGAGCTCTATATGGAACTCGCTAAGGAAGCAAATCTCAAGGTAAGTCCAAAAAAGCGTGGTATCTTTGGATAAATTCGAGAAGTTTTGGACATGTTTCTTTATGCGTGGTAGGATCTGAGCTGTTTACATATGGCTCTTTTTCTCTATGAATGTTGCACTATCCTGGGATCTTTTCATTATCGTCTTTGGGGCTCTGATCTTAGCCTATAGTTTTATAGTAGGTCGTAAGCAAACTGTGAAGATTATTGCAGCTACGTACGTGGCTTTTTTAGCATCAGATGGCTTAGGTTATTTTATACAGGATACTGTTGGGTTTAGGATTCCATCTATGTTACTTGGTTTTAATGCTGAAAGTGCAGCAGTATTGACGACAATACTTCTTTTCATTTTCTTTGTAGTAGTCCTGTCTCGTCATGAGACCTTTGATATTACTATGAGTGACTCCTCTGGGACCATTATGTACGTACTTTCTACAATATTTGTGGGTATACTTTCTGCTTTGTTAATAGTCTCAGGTATACTTTTTTTCTTAGCAGGAAACCATTTTAGTGTTTTTGGAGGAAACTTTAGAGCAGATACCATTGCTCAAATAGCCTCCCAGTCTACGATTGCCACGCAACTTATTCAGTACTTTCATGTATGGTTCTTTTTACCAGCACTGTCGCTTGTGGTGTATAGTATGTTTAGAAAATAGGCAGATTACCCGTAGGCTTCTAGACTTATGTTTGATTCCTCCACTCCAGATGCTATAAGTACCTCCTTCATGGATTTGCTAAAGCTGAGTGGTCCGCATATAAAAACATGTTTTTTTTCGTATTCTTTGATCTGTGCGATGAGAGTATTGTCAATGCGCCCAATGTGACCTGACCATGCGACACTGCTTTCTCTTGGCCTTGTAATAGTATGTATGATGTTGATATGATCCTCTTGGTCCAAGATATCCAGCTCATCTTTGGCAATAATATCCTCGGGCGTTTTATTACTATAAATAAAAGTTGCTGGGGTGGTAGACTTTGTGGCTTTGATATTTCTCAGCATGCTTAACAGTGGCGTAATTCCGCTACCAGCACCAATAAGTAAGAGATCTTTTTTATTGGTAGTCTCAAGGTAAAACTTCCCTGCTGGCCCCGTGAGCAAGACTTCATCTCCTTTTTGAATGCGGTGGAGAAGATAGTGTGACATAAATCCATTTGGGGTTTCTTTTACGATGGTAGTGATGGTCTCTTGACCAGGATAAGAGCCAATGGAATATGCTCGTTTTAATGGAAGTGCTCGAGGTGTCACATCCCTTACAAGAAAAGTAATAATATTATCCTCAGTGATACTAATATATTCTTTTTTAAGAAGGATATTGATATACTTGTGGATGGTGTCTAGCTCCAAGTAAGGGCATAGAATTGCTATATCAGCTATGGAGGTGCATCCACTAGAAAGAGCTAGGTGAAATACTTTTTCTGGAGACATGATTTGCCATGTTCCATCCTCTCTTGGATTTGTTACCTCTACCATGAGAAATTGTCCTGGTAAAAAGTCTATTGGAGATGTTGGGGTAAAGACTATTTCAGCGCTATCCTTTGTCAGCGGAATAATATCTAAGACCGTGGCGTGTATATCTTTTTGCATAATGAATGAAGTGTAAATGTAAACTGCTACTGTTGTAGTATATTCATGATCATTGATAACACCAATATCAATCACTTTATTGATAAGTTAAGCTGTATCAGATAAAGGACTATGCTCTTTTACATTCGTAAAGCAGCTAGTCTTCGCCATATACTTTTTTCTGCTGCGGTGTTGGATCTAGGTATTTGCCTATGTTTGGTTGACTCGTGGACTGCCCTACTGTAGTAAACACAATAAAAAAGATGCCAATCAAAGGGCTGTTGTAATTAGTATTTATTTGTCAGAATATATGGTGGGTCGAGTGGGGATCGAACCCACGACCATCAGCTTAAAAGGCTGTTGCTCTACCTACTGAGCTATCGACCCAAATATTGGACCAGTAGAAGATATAAGATACGCAGGGTAGCGTCAAGCTTTTGTGATGTAAAAGTCAATGTCACTATAGTATTGTTATCTATACTTTGTAACGTATTTGCACATATGACAAGTATATGATATTATACTAGGATAACTTGTAATAGAGGTATTCCAATATGAGCAAAAACACGGTACTACTCAAAGTATTAAATATATCTAGGCATGAAGTGGGGCGTATCTTAGAGGCGTGGTTTATCCGTCTTTGTTATCATGTTGCCTTTGTTGTAGGCTGGACCATGCTTACTGCTATGGTGGTCAATGAGTTTGGAATTGGACATCTCCCTTACTTGTACGTGGCCAATGGATTACTCATGATCTGTGGGAGTTTCGTCTATGCTAAGGTTATGATGATTATGAAGAGAAAAACGCTGATTATCCTCTCTGTGTTGATGTCGAGTATTATGCTCTTTATCTCAGGACTTTTCTTTTCAGAACATACTGTTCTGTTTATCATCCTTGCTCTTGCTACCTTCTCCTTTTTTACAGGGCAGCTGTATATCCTCTTACTCGGGTTTATTGAGGAGCTCTTTTCTCCCAATGAAAATGAGCGAGCTAATCCCATTATAGAAACTTCAGAACCTATAGGTGGTATCATGGGTGGAGTGCTTTTGGTGGTATTGGCAAGGGTTATACCTGTGTATAGCTTTGCGTACTTTTGGGCAGGTTTTCTTGTGGTGATTATTCCTATCATGATATTTTTTTATAGGAAACGGCATGGGGTGATAAAGCTTGTGGCTAAAAGTGAGGAAGAAGATGGGTTTCTAGATGCAAATACACTAGGAAGAGGTTTTCACCATATGAAAACTATACCTTTTGTAAAAGGATTAGCCCTTGTAGTCCTCTGTCACTGGATTTTTGTAAGCATGCTTAACTTTCAGTACACTAAGGCATTAGATGCATCCTTAGGTCATGGAAATAGTCATGAGGTTGCAGTAGAACATGATGTACCAGGTGCTCATGGAGAGGAATATAGTAAGGAGGAGGAACACGTATCTATTGTGGATGATCATAAGGCCCCTGAGCTTCATGATGCAGCTCCACTGGATGGGTATACCACAGAGCCTGTGAATACAGAAAGTCACGTAGAGGCCCTTACACATGGCCTTGGTACGTTGCATATCATTTTTTCTATGATGATGCTCTTGGTGCAACTTCTCTTTTCTAGTCGAGTGGTAGAAAAATTTGGTGTGGTCAACTCTATGAAGTTTCTTCCTGGTGTGTCACTTGCTTCTGCAGTAGGAATGCTCTTTAGTTTTACTTTCGCTACGGCGGTTATAGCAAAGGCAGCGTATGAGATGTTGCTGGTTATCTATAACAATGCTTACCATAACTCATATTATGCCATCAGTGAAAAGCTTCGAGAACAAATACGAGAGTTTATGGAGGGTATGATTCGCCCTGTGGGAGTGATTATTGGTACTGTAGCATTGATCGTTTATCAGGTAACAATACCATATGAAATCCTAGATAATGTGATAATTATCTCTATGATTGTGGTTCTTGGAGTGATGATAGGGTTGTTGTTTTACATTAAAACGCGATATACATTATTGGCTAAAAAGAATACAGACTTGTCAGGAGAAAAAGAAGAAAAACTAGCTGCCATCGAAATATTGAGTCAGCAGGGGCATACAGATGCTAGTGATATCCTCACAAAAAATCTTATTTTTAAAAAAGAGAGCCCTCGTACCAAGCAAAAAATATTGGCATCACTTGCACGGCTACGTGATGTGAGCGCTTTGCCTGAGATACTTGAGTGTGTGGAGGACGCCTCTGAAGAGGTGCAAGTTTCTGCATTGAGGGCACTAGCTAGTTTTAAAAACTTAGGTCAAAAGTTTTATACACAAGCCTTTGCAAAGTTTAGGGTGGTCAACACCTTGACTTCCCTCTTTAAAAAGACCGCATCGCGAAAGGTAAAGTCAGAGATTATACAGGTATTTGCAAAGATTCATCATGGAGACGTGGTGCAGTTTCTCTTAGAAATGTTGCAAAATGAAGAGGATGAGATCAAGGCGGATATTATCGAGATTATTGGTATGTTTGATGATATTAATGCTGCACATTATATTGAACAGTATCTCAGTGCTGCTCACCCTATGCTCAAAGCAAATACCATCATTGCACTGTGGCAATTTAAAAAGTACCGACTAAAGTTGTTGGTGAGTCTTATGTCTCTTTTGGATGATGCAGATGATAAGGATCATATCTTAGCGGGAATACATGTTCTTGGAGAAGTGCGTGCAGTGCAGGAATTACAAAAACTGCAAGAATATGCAACCTCTGAGGATGAGGATGTGCGTATGCATGCCTTAGTAGCCTTGGCAAAGATGGGAGAGCTAGATGTCATAGATGGCTTAGTAGAGATTCTTATTGGTGACAATAGAGAGCGAGCATGCTATCTTGCTGGATATCTTGAGGATATGAATGAGTATATTCTAAAAACCATTGAAGCTGCTTTAGAAAACCGTATCTATGAAAAAATAGGGGCTAAGCACGGAAAACTTCGCAATCTGTTATTGGTGAAATTGAGTAAGGTGGATCTTGAGGAGTTGGTGCATTACTTTTCACTGGTAAAGCATGAGAAAAATTTGATGAAATTAGCAAAGACAATGGGGGTGTAGGAGTGCTGGAAGTCAACATGTGTGGCACAAATAATAAAAAGACGAAGGAAAAGTGTATATGTACCTCTTTGATGTGGAGCGGAGCGTACTGTAGAGGGGTGGTGTTATAGAGAAGTGGCTAGAATTAGTTTTCTACGATTTTGTGCTATGGTAGATAATAGTGTAAAGTGGTCCCAGAAGTGCAATAATACTTACTTTAAAAGTATATGAACATAGTAAAAAAAGGTGGAGTCGTTGCGATAGGTACTGCGGTTGTTCTCGCTCTATGGTGGCTAGCCTTTAATTTTTTTGGCATTCAAGCATTATTTGGTGACACAGTGGTGGATGAAGTTATTCCAGTAAGTAGTAGGGGTGTAGAAAATAGTAATTCTGCATTGAGTGTGATGCCAAGTACATTGCAGAGTGCAATTTTTCAAACAGGAGATAGCACCTACTCCATTGAAGGTGAAGTTATTATTTCTGAGATAGAAACAGGTGGTACTGTCTCACTTAAAGACTTTCGCGTGACAAATGGTCCAGACTTGTATGTCTACCTTGTAGATGCAGAGGATGGCGATAATGCCTCTGTGAAAGCTGCTGTGGATGCTGGTAAATATAAGGCAGTTGCCTTACTTAAAGGAAATGTGGGAAATCAAAGTTATGTACTCCCTGAGGGGCTAGATACTGGACAGTACAATGTGGTGAGTATTTGGTGTCAGCGGTTTAGTAGAAACTTTGGACATGCAGTGTTGAGGTAAGGATACCCATTGCATTTTCTACGTACTCTGCTACACTGCGAGTAGAAGATACAAGATGTATCTCCCTTTAATCACGTCTATACATACCATGAGTAAACAATTTATAGCAGCAATCAATCAGCTTTGTGTTGAAAAAAATATTCCTAGAGAAAAGGTGGTGGAAGCTGTAGAAGGAGCACTAAAAACAGCATATAGGAAAGATTTTGGAAATAAGGATCAAGAAATAGATGTGACGCTCAATGAGGAATCAGGTACGTTTACCGTTTATCTTATACGTACAGTGGTGGATGAGGTGACTATGCCAGAGTCCGATATTTTGATCTCAGAGGCAAAGAAGTATAAAAAAGATGCACAGCTCGAGGATGAGATCAAGATTGATGTGACTCCAAGTGGGTTTGGTCGAATTGCTGCACAGGCAGCAAAGCAGGTGATCTTACAGCGTATCCAAGAGGCAGAAAGGGAGGTCCTTTTTGATACATTTAAAGAGCGTGAGGGCGAGTTGCTCAATGCACAAATTTCTCGTATTGATCGAGGACAAGTTTATCTTGAAGTAGATCGAAATACCCTACTGTTTCCTAGAGATGGACGGGTACTTACTGAGCAATATCATGTAGGACAAAGGTTTAAAGTGTTTCTGCAGGGAGTAGAGCAAACATCAAGAGGCCCAAATATGATGTTGACTCGGCGTAGTGAAACTTTTGTAAAAAAGGTGTTTGAATTTGAAATACCAGAAATAAAGACTGGGATTGTAGAAATCATGGGAATAGCTCGAGAGGCGGGAACAAGAACAAAGATTGCTGTAAGCTCAAATGATGAGAAAGTGGATCCAGTAGGAGCTTGTGTTGGACAGCGTGGTTCTCGTATCCATGTGATTATGGATGAGTTGATGGGTGAAATGATTGACGTGGTAACATATAAGGAAAATCTTAACGACTTTATAGAGGCATCTTTGGCTCCAGCAAAGGTGAGCTTTATGAAGGTAGATGAAAAAACAAAGGTTGCGGATGTATATGTAGAAGATGACCAGAGACCACTTGCTATTGGAAGAAGCGGTCAAAATGTACGACTTGCATCTAAGCTCACAGGGTATGAGTTGAATCTCAAGGATGTATCTGAGGCGCCTGCAGGACTTGGTAATGCAAAACCAAAAGCAGCAGCAGAGACTGAAGAAGTAAATGCACCAAAGACTCCAACGGCTAAGATAGATGCAACGAAGGTAGATGACTTAGACCTTGCACCTGCTGTCAAAGAAAAATTGATAGCTGCAGGTATTTCAGAAGTGGCCGTGCTACAAAAGATGAGTTTAGATGATCTTGTGACCATTGGCGGTATTGGTAAGGTTAGTGGTAAAAAAATAATGGAGGTAGTGGGAACAGCGTAGGGGGTATACTTCTTACACACTTTCTCACTATTACCTTGTTTCAATGTCATCACATCTACTAGAGGGTCTCAATAAAGAGCAAAAGGAGGCTGTGCTAGCCACAGAGGGCCCCCTGCTCATCTTGGCAGGAGCTGGTTCGGGTAAGACCAAAGCACTTACCCACCGCATTGCCTACCTCATAGAGGAAAAACATATCCCTCCTAGTAATATTCTAGCGGTCACCTTTACAAATAAGGCTGCAAAGGAAATGAAGGAGCGTATGGCAAGTATGCTCGGTGATGAATCCAAGGTGCCACTTATGGGCACCTTTCACTCCATATGTGTACAGTTTTTAAGAAGGCATATCCACCATCTTGGTATAGATAATAGCTTTACCATCTACGATGGTGGTGATCAGGTAGCCCTCATGAAGGAGATTTTTAAGAATTCTCAAATCTCCAACACCCAGTTTAATGAAAAGACTATTCTTGGTGGTATTAGTAAGGCAAAGTCTAAGTATCAGTCGCCAGAGGACTATGCTCGTGAGGTGCATAGCAGTTTTTCTGAAATTGTTGCTCAGGTCTATCCCAAGTATGTTCGTGCTTTACACAAAGCCAATGCACTAGATTTTGATGATCTTTTGATGAAGACTATTGAGCTTTTTGAGGCTCAGCCAGAGGTGCTGCGGAGTTATCAGGAAAGATTTCAATATGTATGCGTTGATGAGTACCAGGATACCAACCATGTGCAATACCTTCTGATGAATATGCTAGGAAAACTCCATGGAAATATCTGCGTGATAGGTGATGACTGGCAGAGTATCTACTCGTGGAGAGGAGCAAATATGCAAAATATTTTAGACTTTGAAAAAGATTATCCCAACGCAAGGGTTATTCGGTTGGAGCAAAATTATAGGTCTACAAAAACCATTGTGGAGGCAGCTAATGCTGTGATCAAATGTAATGAAGGACGGTCAGAAAAAACCCTCTGGACAGAAAAGGAAGGAGAACAAAAGATTATAAAAATAGAAGCAAGAGACGAGCGGGATGAGGGAGAAAAAGTGATTGGCAGTATTCTTTCCCATATGCGAGAGCGGGGTGCTACCTTTAAAGACTTTGCAGTGCTGTATAGGATGAATGCACAGAGTCGTATTTTGGAAGAAAGTCTCATGAGACATGGAGTTCCTTATCGTATCGTTGGAGGAGTGCGGTTTTATGAAAGAAAAGAGATTAAAGATGTTCTTTCCTATCTCAAACTCACGCAAAATCCCACAGATGACGTAGCCTTGCTTCGTATCATCAATGTGCCCGCAAGAAAAATCGGAGGAGTGACGTTGCAAAAAGTAAGAGAGGTGGCATTGATGGAAGATAGCTCAATGTTAGAAGCTGCTGCAAAGTGTGCTGGCGAAGGACTACTTTCTCCTGCGGCCAATAAGTCCTTATTACAATTTTTAGAGGTGATGTCTGAGCTTCGTAAGGCCAATAAAGAATTTGGTGCTGGTGCGGTGATTCGTCATATTTTGAAATTGGCGAAATATGAAGAATATCTCCTTGATGGTTCAGATGAAGGTCAACAGCGGCTGGCTAATGTGGAAGAGCTTATCTCAGTGGCCTCAAAGTATGATGGACTAGAGCCTGGCATTGCTCTTGCTACATTTTTAGAGGAGGTGGCACTGATCAGTGACGTTGATTCTCTGGATACAAAGGATGATGCTGTAGTACTCATGACACTGCACTCCTCAAAGGGGCTAGAGTTTCCCACGGTATACCTAGTAGGACTAGAGGAAGGTATATTTCCCTCCTCACGGTCACAATTGGACAAGGAGGCTATGGAGGAGGAGCGTAGGCTCATGTATGTGGGGATGACTCGGGCAAAGGATAAGCTATATCTGAGCTATGCAAAGTCACGATTGTTGTATGGAAATTATACTACTCCCCTTGCCTCTCGTTTTTTTGATGAAATACCACCGCAGTATTATGAAGAAACAGATGATCAGCGCACTCAAAACCTGGTCAATGATGCGTATTCAGACGTCAGCTATACATCCTTTGATGAGGATGTTGAGATTGTAGAGTACGTGTTGGGAGACGCAGTAGAACACGATGTATGGGGGAAAGGACGTGTGGTAGGTGTGCAAGGTGGTATCATCTCTGTGAGCTTTTTAGATCCAACCATCGGCACAAAGAAGTTGGCGGTAACGGTAGCACCCATACGGAAGGTGGGGGGGTAATGAAAGAAGTAAGGAGTTAAGGAATTTAAGAATTAAAA
>JBBKXV010000206.1:0-1603 GCA_037969665.1 Candidatus Altimarinota bacterium | reverse complement strand
AACCAATATTCCTTTCCCATCTCCTTTTTCTCCGTGGCACTGAGCACAGAAAATACCGTAAAGCTTTGCAGCATCCTCCAGGGTAACTTCATCCTTTGGGAAATTAGCCGGCATTTTTAAGGTTTCTTTTGCTGAATCATATCCGGCTTGATCTGGAGAGAAAGCCTTATAGCTCATAAAACCCCTTGGGATAGTATTGTCCGCAGGTTTCATCGCTGAAATATGACCGTCTTCCCCTATGGGTTGGTAGGTCTCTACAGCAGGTCCGCGATACATATCCGGCATAAACTCAAGTCCGCGAGAATCCGCACTGCAAGACGTTACAAGTACCAATCCTCCGATGGCAATAGCAACGCTTTGTACAATAGTTCTTTTTAGCATCGGTAGCTCCTATTTACTATTTTCATTAATCTCGATAGCTCCTGAATCACGCAATAGAGAAACAAGTTCCTCTTTACTTCCTTTTGCACCAAGCTCAACTTCCATAAGGAATTTGTCGTCAGTGGTTCTTGGATCAGGGTTCTGTGCTTTTCTTCCAGGGTATGTTCCGTTACGAACGAAAAATGTCCACACCATAAGGTGAGCAGAAAAGAATACGGTAAGCTCAAACATAATGGGTACAAAAGCTGGCATGTTTTCTATCCATGTAAAACTCGGTTTTCCACCGATGTTCATTGGCCAGTCCACGATCATCATACCGTAGGTAAGTGATATAGCCGTGGCCAATCCAAGGCAACCGTACAAAAAGGCTGTAATAGCAATACGTGTACGCTTAAGGCCCATTGCATGGTCAAGTCCGTGAATAGGAAACGGAGAATACACCTCTTCGATGTGATATCCCTTATCCTTCACTTGCTTTACGCCCGTTAATAGTACGTCATCGTCATCGTACAGGGCACTTATGATTACTTTATTCTCAGTGGTGTGCATCTTTCTCTTGCAATTTTTTATAATTCTCCCCTGATGATTTCAAAATAGTCTTCAATTCTGCCTGAGCAATAACTGGGAAGCTACGGGCATATAGAAGGAATAACACAAAGAAAAATCCGATGGTACCGATAAAAATTCCAATATCAACAAATGTTGGAGAGAACATACTCCATGAAGATGGAAGATAATCTCTGTGTAGCGAGGTTACGATAATTACGAAACGCTCGAACCACATACCTACATTCACAACAATTGAAATGATGAAGGAGAATACAAGGCTTGTTCTCAATTTTTTAAACCACATAAACTGTGGGCTAAACACATTACAAGTCATCATACTCCAGTAAGCCCACCAGTAAGGTCCCGTTGCACGGTTTAGGAAGGCATACTGCTCATACTCCACACCTGAATACCAAGCCATAAAAAGCTCAGTGATGTAAGCTACACCTACTATTGAACCTGTAAGCATGATAACAATGTTCATCATTTCAATGTGGCCGATAGTAATATAGTCTTCCATCTTAAACACCTTCCTCACAATAATAAGGAGTGTGTTTACCATAGCAAATCCTGAAAAGATTGCACCAGCCACAAAGTAGGGCGGGAAGATGGTAGTGTGCCAACCAGGGATTACCGAGGTGGCAAAGTCCATAGATACAATGGTGTGTACAGA
>JBBKXV010000205.1:0-4322 GCA_037969665.1 Candidatus Altimarinota bacterium | reverse complement strand
CTAGTAACTAGTTTCCAGTTGCTGGTAACTAGTTGCTAGAGTTTTCTTGAAAAGAAAATCCTATGGAGCCACTTATCGGAATCGAACCGATGACCTACTGTTTACAAGACAGTTGCTCTACCAGCTGAGCTAAAGTGGCCTATTTTTCCTTTTAAAGAACGAAGACATCTTACGGATGAGCCCCCCTGGAGTCAAGATATTTTCCTCTTTAAATTTACAGGACAAAGAGTATCTTTATTGTACCTATCACATAATGACTTCCCCATGGCCAAGGTCTTTGTTTACGATGAGTTTTCACCTGAGGATACGGCTATGATGCAGGCCCTCTATTCCCGCAGCAGCAGCAGTGTAACCGAACATGTAGACAAAGTCCAACAGAGTGGATCGGGAAAGTTTATGGAGCGTTTTTATGTAGGTTATGGACATAAAAGCATCGCGGACTGTGGAAGCACTACCATCTTTATAGAGGGGGTCAGTATGCTTGTTGCAAAAGCCATCCAAGATTGGCCTCTCTATTCCGGTCAAGAAACAAGCTCAAGATACATTGACTATGCAACGCAAGCCCTTGTGGACCCCGTGAACACCAAAGAGTCAAAGGAGATCCAAGGAGCATGGATGAACTTTTATATGTCTAACATGGAAAAAACAAAAGAATACCTACGAGTAAAGTATCCAAGAGCAGAAGGTCAAAAGGAAGGTGTCTACGAGAGAGCTCTAGCTGCTTGGGCCTTTGATGTTATGAGAGGGTATCTCCCAACAGGGATCACTACCCAGCTCAGCTGGCATACCAACCTCAGGCAAGCATGGGACAAGCTTTCTCTTTTACAATACCATCCTCTACAGGAGGTGCGTGATGTTGCAGAGAGCATCCTTGGGCAACTCAAGGAAAAGTACGCACATAGTTTTGGGTTTGAGCTACGTGATGCGCAGCTAAGCTATATGAGGGACTCTGTGCAACAGTACAGTTACTTTGACTACGATGCACCTATCACTGAGGATGACTTTATCTGTACCACCACCATTGATAATAGTGAGCTCGAAACCTATGGAGAGCTTATCACCACACGACCAAAGTACACCAACCTCCCACTTTTTATGGGTGAGTTAGGCAATGTCACCTCCACCTTTATGATGGACTTTGGGTCTTTTAGAGATATTCAGAGACACCGCAATGGAGTGTGCAGAATGCCTCTTGTAACAACAAAGCATGGTTTCAACAGCTGGTACCTACGAGAGCTTCCTGAGGACGTACGAGAGGAGGCCCGTGTATTGATTGCCAAGCAGGATGAGATGCTCTCCAAGCTTGACTGCTCAAAGGAAGCCCTCCAATACTACATTCCCATGGGATATAATATTGTTACAAAAACTACCTACAGCCTACCTGCAGCCATCTACGTGGCAGAGCTCCGCTCAGGAAAAACGGTACATCCTACGCTCAGAGTAATCGCCCACCGTATGCATGATGCCTTGGCACAGTTTTTTCCGAAGCTTGCACTGCATTGTGACATGGATCCAGATAGTCGTGATGTAAAGCGTGGGAAACAAACGATAGAGGTGAAAAGCTAACATAACACACGTAAAAAGCATCTACTATTTCATAGATGCTTTTCAACAACTGTATCTAGAGAGAGAGTGGACTGCTTTTTGTCGTTGCGCTGAGTTCCCAACTTTTTGGATTTCAAGCCCCCACTCTTCAGCGATTACCTCCTTAACTATTCTCTTTACTTCTTTTCTTCACCAATTGCCACTACCTCCTCTACATTTCGTACCTCAAAGATCGATACATCGCCCATACTAAACCTTTCTTCAAATAACTCAGGTTTATCCTTCATCCAATCATACTCATACATCACTGGAGAAAGCAGTCGCTTTACCACCACATGTGTTTTACCCGATTCTTTGATATTCGCATACCACTGATCAAAGTTTGGATCACGCCTTATAGAGTCTGGACTGTCCTTAAAGTCTTTGTATGCACACCCCCTACAATCATTAATATTTATATAATCGACATCCCTAATAAGGTTTCTTCCAAAAAATGGGTAGTGCATATTAAACCCAGTGTACGCAATACGAGCCTCCATAGCATTGAGGTCAAACCACTGCACTGCATGAAGGAGTGACATCCATTCCCTATTTTTTCGATACCACGAGATATACAAGTCACCTCGCAGGTTTTCTCTAGCTTGCGCAGTTTCTTGAAAAAACACAAAGCCCAAAAACGACAAACTAAGTGATAACAAGACAAGCAGTGTCGCAACGCTTTTTTGAAATAATGCAGTCCTCAAATGCATGATAATCAAGATCACACCATAGACCAACAGTACAAATAACCCTGCAAAAGGTAAGTATGCCATGACCTGATCTAAATCCAACACCACACGTTCATTGATTAATATCTTAAGTGGAGGAAATAAGATCAAGTAAACAATATTATGAAAAATAGCGAAAAAACTTGCAAAGAAAAAGAATGGCTGCCACGCTTTAAACCTTGTCATAACAATACCAAAAGCCACAAGGCCTATCAGTATAAACATGAGAGCATACCGAACATTTGGCAGCAGATCCTTGAACGAATAAGGAGAAATCCAATACATAATGGCATAAAAAGCCAGCAATCCAACAAGCACTGCTGCCATTAAAAAGGTAGCTAATGCATCTTTTCTCTGTTCTACCTTTCCTGAAAAGGAACCAACCAATGCTAAAAGCCCATGAGCCAATAACCCTAGGATACCCACCATAAAGAGTATTCCTGGAGCGCCTATCATAAGGTAGATCCCTTCGATAAAAAACTGAAAAGATCGTGCAGAGGGTATATTACTTGCCAAGGATGTTTCCACCAAATTGTCTGTGATACCGTCATACCCTGCAAAGATTTGCACCCCAGCAATGCTCACATCTGTAGGAAAAAGTGGATTACCACTATCTATCCAGTTTCGTACATAAAAAAAGCTACCAGTAAGTAAGATCCCAAGTACAAGGACTCCCAGATGCTTCCCAAGTCGCGCGGGGCTTTTAACAAAACGCAATATGAGCCCACCAGCAATAAGCATCAAGGGTATACTGTACACTACACCAAGGTACTTGGTACCCATAAACAGCCCTAGGGAAAGTGCAAACAGTAGTACATATACCCATGTATGCTTTTTCCAGTACTCCTGCAAAAAGTAGATACTATATAAAAACGTCATACAAAAGTAGAGGTCAACTAATGGCGTTCCAAACTGACGAAGTGTCACAGGAAGCATAAAAAATAATGCCACTACTAGCAAGGATGGCTTGTGTGAGACAGCAAAATTTCTACAGACAGCATAAAGCACCACACCTGTCACAAGAGCCACTGGTATATTGATCAAGTTGACCAATATATCTGAGTGAAAGGGCAACATCACCCATAGATCCAGTAACTCAAAGTTACTAGGGTAGTATCCCAAAGGGCCAGCAAATGCACTATAATAAACCTCCATCAAACTCCCAGAATGCATCCACTCCACCACAAATGGTAAGTGGTAGGCAAGGTTATCATACTCAATGGGCACTTGGAGCGTAGCATTAAAAAAGCGTACAATACCGATCATCACAATTGGTGAAAATACTGCTGCAACAAGCATCCAGTCTACCTTGAGAAAAATCTCATCAAACTGTAATACAATCTCTCTTTCTTTAATATAGTACGATACGCCAAGCAACAACCCCACAAAAAACACAAAGTGAAATATAAGCAGCCACTGCAGTGACAGCAGTCCAACTGCGCCTAAAAGTATTTCTGAGACGGTAATGAGAGAAAACACAAAGGCACTCACCATTACTAAAAACTTCATGAAGTTTGTCACCTTTCCCCCTAGTCCGAGAAAACTCATAATAATACTGCTCCCAACCACAAAGAGGTTGATCACAATAAACAAAATGTAAGGTATGATTTCCATGTAGTAGCTTAGGTGTCTAGGTGAGTATACAATGGGAAATCACTCAGATATGTTTCTATCTCCATTGCTACTACTGGTAGCTGGTCTTCATCACAACGCAATGCCTTATCTATCACATACCCCACCCAGTTCCAGTCCTCATCATTAAATCCGCGACTGGTCATAGCAGGCGTACCAAGTCTCACCCCACTGGTGACAAAAGGGCTCCTATGATCATATGGAACCATGTTTTTATTGGTAATAATCCCTGCAGTTGCAAGCCTCGTAGCTGCATCAGATCCTGTCATCTCTGTCTCCCTGAGGTCAAGTACCATGAGATGGTTATCTGTACCTCCTGTGGTGAGCTGCCACCCAAGCTCTGTGAGTGTCTCTGCTAGGACATGTGCTCCTGACACC
>JBBKXV010000204.1:0-1805 GCA_037969665.1 Candidatus Altimarinota bacterium | reverse complement strand
TCATACAGTAGCCCCACTCACCGTCAACGTCTCAGAGGCAATCACCACATCCTCCACCTTTTGAACCTCAGAGGAAATATACGTAAAGATCTGTGAACGTACCTCTCTCCTTTCCCATGCAGATACGACGTACCGTAGCTGTAGCTCTGTCCAGTTGTCAGTGATGGCCACATATACTTTTGGCTGAGTTGAGCGACTAGAAACATAATAATCAATAGTTAGATGCTCTAAGCTTTTTCTTGCTAACTCCATGTATTTCTCTGTCTCCAACAATGCGCCTTTCAACAATATCGCTCTAGCCTTTTCCACATCACTATTATGGGTGATAGGTATAATAATCTCATCCCATAGATAAGGGTGATCTTGTGAATAATTATGGATAGGATTAGTCAAGATATGACCATTTGGTATTGAGACTACCCTTCCAGTGGTCTGATCACCATGCACCCATCCCCCTATTTCTATAATTTTCGTATACAATACACCAATATCTATGACATCCCCCTTTGTACCTGCAATCTCAATCCGTTCTCCAACAGCGTATATACCAGATATAAAGAGGATAAATCCCCCTGCAAAGTTTTTGAAAAAGTCTGCCAAAGATACCGCCACACCTGCTGCAATAAGACCATACGCTACTAGTAGGGCCTCAGGATTGATAATCCAGACGCGAAGTAAGAGGATGGCAGAGGCAACATAAAAGATAATGCGTAAAGTCTTCTTCATAGTGTACCTTGCCCTTGCATCACTCACTACCTTACCAATCGAGGTGATCAATATCACATCTATAAACAAAAAGAGTGCCCCCACAAATACAATACTATACCCTATTTTTTCTAGAGGCAGATCAGGGTAAATTCGCTGCAACATGATAATACCTGCACCAAGTAACAGAGATAAGATGCTTTGAATACTCTTTTTGGTATTGTGTGTCATAAGAAGAATAACGTTGCTATGTTTCATTATACCACTTAATATTACTTATTGATTCTTTCATATACAAATAAATGCACGCACTCATCACAGGCGCATCCACGGGACTAGGAAAAGAGTTTGCAAGGATACATGCAGCTCGTGGTGGTGATCTCACCATAGTCGCAAGAAGTAGTGATAAGCTCAATGCTCTAAAAGAAGAGTTAGAGTCCACTTACGGTATCTCTGTAACAGTAATAGCAAAAGATCTGAGCACACCTCAAGCGGCGAAGGAGCTGTTTGAAGCAACCAAAGACAGCACTATAAATATACTCATCAACAACGCGGGGTTTGGTCTCAAGGGAAGTTTTCTAGAAACAGAGCTCAAGAGAAATACAGAGATGGTGACACTCAACATCACTACCTTGATGGAGCTGTGCCATCTTTTTGGCAACAAGTTTACCAAGGAAAACGGTGGAAAAATACTCAATATTGCATCAATAGCTAGTTTTTTTCCTGGGCCAAAGCAGCCAGTGTACTATGCTAGTAAGGCCTTTGTGCGAAGCTTCTCTAGAGCACTAGCGTATACCCTCCATAATACCAATACTTCAGTCACTGTGCTCAATCCTGGTGCCACCAAGACTGAGTTTTTTGCAAATGCCAAAGCTGCTGAGTTTACACAAGGAGATGATGCTACCCAAGTAGCATTGGCAGGATATGACGCCATGATGAGCGGAAGAGCTGAGCTCACCTATGGAGTGGGAAACAAGATCTTGGCCCACCTTGTCTCAAGGATACTGCCAACTGCTTGGCAAGTATGGATCCTAGATCATGTCTCAGAAATCTAAAGCCTTCCAGAAATCATTATCATTTTCCCATGATGCAATATCTAT
>JBBKXV010000203.1:0-7805 GCA_037969665.1 Candidatus Altimarinota bacterium | reverse complement strand
CTCCCATGGTAACCACTGGTATTAATAGTGTACCTACGAGGTTGCTGTTGAAAGAATAGACCCAAAAAAGCACCCTAAAAAACATCATACTAGAGGCGACGATAGTTGCTATGACAAAGGGATGTACTGTCGTTGTATTGTTTTTGCTTTGCTCGGCCATAGAGGATGCAACCGCAGTGGAGGAAGCTAGTCCACCAAGAATTCCAGATAGGATAATGCCCCGGTCAGTACCAATAATCTTACTTGCAATATATCCCACGTAGCTGATCCCAGAGATGAGCACTACTACATACCAGATCTCTTGGAGGTTGAGTACACCCCAGGGGTCTATAGCTGTATCTGGAAGTATCGGCAATATGACAAAAATGATCACTGCAAATTTGAGTGTGTTGTACAATTCCTCCTGTTCTACCTCTTGTAATATACGATTAAAGTAGAGTTTTGATACTAGTACAATGGTGGTTCCTACTGCCACCATGACGGCAAGGCTCGCTTCGCCCATGAGAGCCAATCCCCCAACAGTAAATGTAATAGCTCCTGTAACACTTGATGTTAGTCCAGGGCTTTTCGCTACAAAGGACTTGTAGACATAATGTGTTACTAGAATAGCAATGGTAAAACCTACGATGCCATAGGATATAAAAATAAATCCTGATTCTAGAGAAAAAAACCCTGCAAGACCGCCAAGAATACTGATGAGTATGTGCGTTCGTATTCCGCCAAAGGATGTGGAGACTTCTTTTTTTGCTACTCTCCGAATATTTAATAACTCTCGTTCGGCACCGATTAGTCCCCCAAGGGCAATAGCGGTGAGAAATGAAAGTGCATATTGAAAAAGCATAACAGTAAAAAAGAAGTGATATTGTAGTATACAAGAAATACCCTGAGATGAACAATTTTTGGCATTATAATGCTTGTAGTAGAGCTTGCCAGTGGTGAAGTGTAATAGTACGTAGGTGGCTAGTTCCTTTTTTATAGACCAGTACTTTTTCGCCAAGAGGTAAAAAGTAAAGCAGCTCATCTGCCTCAGGGTGTCTGCTAGAGTGCAAGTAGAGCTTGAGCTCGTAGTTATTAATGAGATCTTCTGGGTAGACAGGCATATACTCTACTTGTTTTGGAGTCGGGCCTTCTTGCGTTGAAATAATAGTTTCTATCTCTATATCCTGCAATACGCTCAAGATAGCCTGTGATTCTGTGGTGCTTTTTTGGTACCTCTGAGGCTTTTTGGTATGGTGAATGCTTATGTGGTCAATAGTTTTTGGGTTGACCTGGAGTGTGTTATCAAGAGCACAGTACGTAAAACTAGAGGCGCATTGGTGATTGTGCGTAAGGGTAGAGGTTTGAAATACTAGGTGACTTATCCCTTCATGATAGACAAAGGGTATATGCAGCACTTCTTGCTTTTCAAAGGAGAGAAATAGTGTGCCCATAGGGTGTATAACCCCTGGAAGTATTGCTCCACCAGACTGTATTGTTGAGAGTAAGGTGGTAACAAAGTCTTGGTTTGCTACCCCTTGAAAAGGTGAGGTCATGTACCAGAGGCTGCCCTGTTGTTGTAATATCACTTTTTCTGCCCCCTCAGTGTAGATAATACTGTCTGAAGCACCAAAGTGGGGAGGTACTGGCACCGTTGCACAACTGGAAACAGTGATTGTGATGGAAAACAGTACAACTATATAAAGGATATTTTTCATAGATGCATCATACAAAAGAGTTGAGCCTAGCGCCACTTGCTTTTTGACTGAAACCTCCTATACTTAATTGGTAACATTTTTCTACTATATTTCTGACTCAGGCCATATATGAATCATATGAGGATGCGGGTGACCACTCCAGTATTACCAGGTGACCACGAGTATTTTACGTTTATTAAAAAAGTTGTTAGATATAATGCGAGGCGATCTGGGTATAAGAGAATTACATTGCCAGTGCTCGTAAGAAAAGATCTTTTGGAGCGTGTTATTGGTGAGACTTCACCAATCATAGTTCAAAAGCTAGTGAGTTTTGGGGATTGCGCTCTCAGGCCAATGCACACTCCACTGATTATGGATGCATTTCGGACATGCAGGATGGAGGATCTTCCTCGTCCTATTGAGTATTATTATATTGATGATGTGTGGGAGCGAAACGATGATAGTGAAGTGCCTATGCAAAGAGCAGTTTTTGGATTTGAAGTGATGGGTGAAGATGATCCTGCCCTAGATGCACAACTCATCGAGATGAGTGCTAAGATTTTGGCTGATCTTGGTTTGACCAATGTAAAGGTGAGACTAAATACCGTAGGAAATAGGGTGTCACAGGAGTCCTACGCTGAAGATCTGAGAAACTTTTTTGCAGGCAAGGAACGGTCACTTTCAACAGCAGATTTGGACGCGTTGGATTTAAGTCCTTTACGTATTATGGACTCCCAGGAAGAGGATACCAAGATTTTACTAGGCCTAGCTCCAACTATGGAGTCAGTATTAGATGAAGAGTCTAAAGTGCACTACGCAAAGGTAAAAGAGTATTTGGATGTATTATCTATAGAGTATGATGAGGATCCAAAGTATTTTGGAGGATCTGACATGTATACAGATACAGTTTTTGAGTTTTATGTGGAGCACTCAGGTGAGACCGTTATTCTTGGGCGAGGTGGACGAACCAACGAAGCTATGAAAGATATTGCCAATGATGATGTCCCAGCTATACATTTTGAGGCATACATGGATGATATTGCAGCAATGATGAAAACTATCCATCTTCGAGTACCCTCTAAAGATAAGGCACAGGTATTTATGGTACAGATTGGCGATGACGCCAAAAAGGAATCGTTAAAACTAGTTTCTCAGCTACGAAGTCGTGGAATTAAGACTCTTGGTGCTCTAGGTAAAAATAGTATCAGATCTCAGCTAGAAACGGCCAAAAAGTTTGAGGTAGACTACTCTCTTGTGCTAGGACAGATGGAAGTTCATGAGAAAAAGATAATTATCCGTGATATGGTAAAAGGAACACAGGAGGTGTTACCCTTTGATAGTATTATTGATCATATGGTGGGATTGTTGGGAGAGCATAGCTTGGATACGAAAAATTTCCAAGAAATGATAGAGGAGGCAAATGATGAGGATTTTTAGTAACAATTATTCACTATGGATTCAGTTCTTATTATTAAAATAAGCGCAATACTCGCTGTCTTATCTACACTTTCTACTGTTGTCTTTGGTACATGGGCTTTTTTACGAGGTAGGTACGTGCGCGCAGTTCAAAAACAAAGCTTCAGTATCCTTACAGATGTTAAAAAGGGTATTTTTCAAATAGTTTCACAGGTTACCGATGGAAGCTCCAATAGTATCAGTGTAGAACGTGAGGTTCAAAAAGCTGAAGTAACTCCAGATGACCATGTGGAGGTAAGTAAGATATTGAGAGAGGTGGAAAAAGTAATGTCAGGACAGGATTACGAAGAGGCAGAAAAGCTCCTTATTCAGGCTCTTTCGTATAATACTGAGGATGAAGATGTGAATAGCTTGCTTGGATTTATCTACCTAAAGAGAAAAAAGTATCTTAAGGCGGAAAGTATGTATGTACACATGATTGAGCGAGGGACTAAGGACCCTGCAGTCTATGGAAACCTCTCAAAGGCACTGGAATATCAGGAAAAGTATGATTTAGCTATCATAGCAGCTCGGCAAGCCATTGAGCTAGATCTACACAATGCTGCACGGTTTGTGGCACTGGCATCTCTGTATATGTCTAGAGACATGGTGAGTGAAGCACTGCAAGCATATGCTGATGCCCTTCAGAAAGGGGGACGAAATATTGAGATTTTTAAAATAATCTCTCCTATTTTAATTAAGGAAATGAGGTATGAGGATGCTGCACGTATAAATAATGAGATACTAGAACTAGAACCTTATAATGAGGAAGCAAAGTTACTCTTACTTGAGCTCAAGGATAAAGGATATCTCGCATCATAATTTTCTGCACCCGTGGCTAAATCACAAATAACATTTCGCTGTAGTGAGTGTATGGAAGTCACATCTAAATGGCAGGGACAATGCCCTGCCTGTTTTTCTTGGAGTACGTTGAGAGAAGACACTAGTCTTGAGGAGGATAGTTCACTTTTACAAAAAGCTGCAAAAGGAGCAAGTCCAAAGGGGGTTGCAAAAAAAGGAATGACGGTAAAGGAAGCATTATCAAAGGAACATGCCGAAAAAAGAATAGATACAGAGATAGAAGAGTACAATAGAGTGCTGGGGGGAGGTATTGTACCTGGTTCCCTGGTGCTGTTCTCTGGGGAGCCTGGGATAGGAAAGTCCACATTGACCTTAGAGGTGGCAGCAAAGTTATCTAGGACAAAAAAAGTTTTGTACGTTTCTGGAGAAGAAAATGAAACACAGATTGCTATGCGAGCTAAGCGTATGGGATATGTAGACGCATCTATTGATCTCGTTCAAGAAAATGTTCTTGAGCATATCTTGGCTACTTGTAAAAAGAGTCCTCCAGAGGTGTTAATATTAGACTCTATACAGGTGCTCTATTCTCTATCCATTGGAGCCCAGGCAGGGTCTATTAGTCAGATACGTTTTGTGACAGAGGTTATCATGGAATATGCTAAAACTGCTAGTATTGCAGTTATTCTCATCGGACATGTGACCAAGGATGGGACCATCGCAGGACCAAAGGTATTAGAACACCTAGTAGATACAGTGTTGCTCTTGGAGGGGGATCGTTCAGGAGAGTTGAGATTGCTTCGGAGTATAAAAAATAGATTTGGAGCAACAGATGAGGTAGGTGTATTTCGCATGGATGGGGAGGGACTAAAACAGGTTCCCAACCCTTCTCAGTTTTTTCTTTCTGGAAAGCGACCTGGTGCAACGGGCTCAACCTTTGGAGCGGTTGTTGAAGGAACAAGGTGTTTTTATGTGGAGGTACAATCACTAACCTCCTACACTAAGTTTGGTTACCCCAAGCGAACCTGTGTCGGGTATCCTATGGCTAGACTACCCATGATACTCGCGGTATTAGAGAGATATGCGGGAGCGGCACTGGGGTCAGATGATGTCTATGTTAACGTCGTGGGTGGCTTGGTTTCTAGAGATACAGCATTGGACTGCAGTGTTGCAGCAAGTGTACTTTCAAGTAAAGCAAAAAAAGAGCTCTCAAGGGGAGTGGCCTTTATAGGGGAAATTGGTCTTACAGGAGAAATACGCACCGTGCCACATCTAGAAAAGAGAATAAAGGAGGCACTCAAGGTAGGAGTGGAGGAGGTAGTTCTTCCTGTAGCTCTTACAAATCCACCTGCGGGTATAAAAGTAACAGTACTCAAGACCGTGGAAGAACTGGCGAGATATATAGCCAAGGCCTAGCTTGCTCTTTCCTTACTTTTCCATACAATAGTGGAGCAAAGAGATAACATTATCATCAATATTACCAATATGGAGGAGCAATTACGTCATATACAACAGGCATCAAGTGTTGCCATACAGTCAGCATCCTCTATGGAGGAACTGGAGCAGGTACAAAAAAAGTATCTGGGTAAGGGGGGGGAGCTACAAAGTATACTCAAGGGATTGAAAGATCTATCTCCAGAAGATAAGCAAACAATCGGAAAGTATGCAAATGAAGTGAGAGAACAGGTGACTCACATCTATGAAAAACAAAAGAGTACACTGCATGCACGTGCAATAGAGGAGCAATTGGTTACAGATATTATAGATATTACATTGCCAGGTAGGAGTCAAATATCTGGCAGTGCGGGTTCAAGAAGTCCTTTTGCTGTGTTTTCTGAAGAGTGTGCTGCTGTCTTTAAAAAAATGGGTTTTGGTGCTTGGGATGGTCAGCATATTGTGTCTGATTACCAAAACTTTGAGGCACTTAATTTTCCAGAAAACCATCCTGCAAGGGCTATGCAGGATACATTTTACTTGGAGGATAAATTATTGTTGCGTACGCATACTTCTAGTTTACAAAATGAAATACTACAAACGGGAGCATTCCCAATCAGAGCAATCGTTCCTGGGAAGTGTTTTAGAAATGAAGCAACAGATGCTCGTCATGAGGCAATATTTATGCAGCTAGAGGGTATGGTTGTGGATGAGGGTATCACGGTAGAGCACCTGATAGGTACCTTAGAAACCTTTCTAAAAGAGATCTTTAAGCGAGATATTAAGACGCGAATACGTCCTGGGTACTTCCCTTTTGTGGAGCCTGGGCTTGAGCTAGAGACAGAGTGTTTGATCTGTGGCGGAGCTGGAGGGTCTTGTCGGTTGTGTAAGGGGCTGGGTTGGATAGAGGTGATGCCCTGCGGGATGATTCATCCAAGTGTACTGGAGATGGCTGGTGTGGACTCTAAAAAATATAGTGGGTTTGCCTTTGGGTTTGGAGTTTCTAGGTTAGCTCAATTGAAATATAATATAGAGGATTGTCGTTTGATGTTTTCAGCTCATCCCAAATACTTGGAGCAGTTTTAGTAGCTATCTTTACAGGCCAAAGCCTCCACAGGATACATACCATTTCCTGTGATATAGTTGCGCACACTAGAATATAGATAATCCACAGGAAGATCCACTAGGGAGTATTCTTCACTTGTGGGATCAAAGTGAATATCATGCACATCATCACATGCCCCTTCCATAGAGTGTATTTCTTTGATAACTGCTTTTTTTTGAAAAATAGGGTGTTTTTTATAACGTTCTACGTTGTCTTCACCGACTAGAGCAGGGAGGTGTGATAGAAGAGTGATATTAAGTCTGTCGATCAGTGGAGCTATCTGTTTTGAAGTGGGGGCATATTCTGAAGAGAGGAGGATATGAATGCTAGCAGGCATGATGGCATAGGCATGCAAATGTGAATTGGTATCTTGTTTGACAGCAGTAAAGAAGGAGAAAATTTCATTGGGTAGACCGTCTTCTGTTAAGCTAAACATCAGGTCTTTTTGGGCGGTGATACTCATATGGTAGTATATCATTGTCATGGCATCTAAAAAAATAAAGTAAAACAGTATACATAATTTTTTGAAGTAGTGTTTAAGAAATACAATATATTGTGTTTGTTGTACTGAAAAACATTCTGTGTAATATTTTTACTGTAGTCTCCTTGGATTGTTGTCGCGGTGAAGTAGGTATGGTACAATAAAAGGAATATATGATTTCCATAGACTAATATGGCAGTAGCAACTCCAGTAACAACTAATACAGTACTTTCAGAGGCGCAAATAGCTCTTCTTAAGTCCCTGATTACTCAAGAAATGGTCCAAAGTAATCCTGATATTATTCAGCTTCTTTTTCAGACACCATCTCTGGGCTTTGAGGAAAAGAAGTATTGGCTTGAGCTGCTGCCATTTATGTCAGAGGAACATGTGGAACGCCTACGAGGTATCTTAGTAACAGAGAGA
Organism: Candidatus Altimarinota bacterium; assembly: GCA_037969665.1. Lineage (GTDB taxonomy): Bacteria > Patescibacteriota > Gracilibacteria > 1-14-2-50-48-13 > 1-14-2-50-48-13 > JBBKXV01. Next base: position 436 of record JBBKXV010000203.1, on the reverse strand, counting down.
GCAAAGATGAATTCACTTGAGGAGAAGTACCAGGAGTCAATTCATGTGATAGAAAATAGCTCAAAGCTTTCTCGGGAAGATATTCAGAAAATGCATACTGCAAGAAGGAAAAAAGAGCAACAGTCTCAAATGCAGGAAGAAGGATTAGAAAGTAGTATTTTAAATGAGTTAGGAAAGCTTTAGCTTTGCTAATTTAAATTCAAACTCATCATCTCCATGTACCTTATAGGGTGTGGCTATTGTATTTCCTGAAAACTCCAAAGAAATTGCAGTATCTCCTTTTGGGTATGTTTCCAAAAACTCCTTTATAGTTGTCATAGTAGGCACACTGCCGTTAGGAAGTGGGATAATAATAGCATCCTTTGCCGTGCTGGTAGGTAGGGAAGGCTCTAGCTCCTGAGAGTCAGTAGTGGATATGGTTTTTCCACCTATAATA
>JBBKXV010000202.1:0-1616 GCA_037969665.1 Candidatus Altimarinota bacterium | reverse complement strand
GGCTCTTTTATAGAAAAGAATATAGACTGCCCCAGAGGACAAGCAGTTGTCGCGGCCTTGGCTGCTGTGACTAGAGTAGTTAAGAGTAACCTCCTCATAGCCAACATACACACTGATGAGACACAAACCAAGCATCCTTTCTTCGTTCAAAACCTCATAGAATGGAATGACTCTCGTCGATCAAAATCAGAAATCCGCAGAGCCATAAAATCTGCAATCAAAAATGAAAAAGCCGCCCTACAGAAGGAAACAGCATTATGTTCTTAACTCATGACTTTCCCAATCAAGAAGTTCAATTAATCAAAGATCTAAAGCTGATGAAAAAGCTATTTCTATCAGGTAGATGGACCCAAGGAACTTGCTATAGTCCTAAAAATGGAGGGTCTTTCTGTATGCTTGGAGCAGCAGATGTCATTAGTAATCTTACAGAAGAAGAGGTTCTTACTCGTGATTCAGAGGCAATAAATATTTTTCAAGACACCCTTTGTGACGAGCATGTAGAATTACGCAGCTCACAAAGGCACAAGGACATCCTTAAAGCACTACTCTTTGATATGTCTGAGTCAACCAATACTGATGATGCTTCTATAGTAGCTTCGATAAACGACACTCGTAGCTCAACAGAAGTTATAGAGTTGATCGATCAAGCAATATTGCATCTGAGTAAAACGATGTTGCCCACTGAAATACAACTTGCCACTATGGCTTAAACAAAGGGAACCAACTATGGCCTTATATGATCCTGATGAAGTTCCAACTATTGCTGCAACTCAGCAACCCGTCAAGAAACTCAGCAAAAGACAGCATCAGCGCAATAACCTTAAAATGTTGGCTGACTATTTGTGGTCTAAACCACAAAGATACAATCGCCTAAGAATGTATGCCTATTTTGAATGCTCTAGTGACCAAGAGTTTGATATTAACACTGAGGAGGTGACCAATTTATGTGGTGCATCTGCCTGTGCTCTTGGACATGGTCCCGTAGCAGGAATAACTCTAGAACAAAGACACATGAATCCGCAGGTGAAGATAACCTCTAGTAGACCAGCTAATGAGTGGGAACACGATGTTAATTGGACAAGATACGCTTCTATGGAGTTTCTATCTCACATTAGAGACAGAGATACAAGAAGGTACGTAGAGGATTATATATTCGGAGGCCACTGGATCGATAACACGGCAAAAGGAGCCGCTCAAAGAATATATAGGTTCTTAGAAATCTCAAAACATAATGCTAAAGACATTATGTACAGACTCAATACTAGGCAACTTATAAAGGACTACGAGAAACAACAACCAGTGGAGGCGTGATGACAAGTAAGGTATTTATCAAAGAAGTTAAGACCTTTGAAGATAGCCATGGAAAGAAGCATAACAGTTATGCAGAAGCAGCAGTTATGTCCCTAGCCTATGAGATAGCAGATAATGGTCTTGATAGAGCGCCCTCAGACAGCACAATGGGGATAGCAAAGCGCATTTTTGACAAAAGACAAAGCATTACTGCTATTTTGGATGAAATAAAGGATAATCTACCATGACCACATCGTCGATTGACTTTGATCACAAAGAACCCTTCATCATCGATTTTGGTGCTCCAGCTATAAATGCTGTAGTAC
>JBBKXV010000201.1:0-4595 GCA_037969665.1 Candidatus Altimarinota bacterium | reverse complement strand
GATAAAGGCAAGTAGATCCTTTGGAGGAGTCTTTTCCCCAGCCCAGTTTGCTGGCTTTTCCTCTGAGTTATTTTCTTCCCCCCATACTTCTACAAGCTTATCCGCACGAGCACGTTCTTTACATGCTTTACAGTCCATGAGTGGATCAGTGAAACCACCCACATGACCTGAAGCTTCCCATACTTTTGGATTCATCAAGATCGCTGCATCAAGACCAACCATGTCCATGCGTTGCTCTACAAACGTCCGCCACCAAAGGTCTTTAATATTCTTTTTTAGCTGACTACCAAGTGGTCCATAGTCCCATGTATTTGCAAGTCCTCCATAGATATCTGATCCCTGAAAGACAAAACCACGTTGCTTAGAAAGGTTGATAATCGTGTCCATACTCGCATACTCTTTTTTCATAACACAATGATGAAAAATATAAAAATCCCCAAGCACACATAGTGCTAGGGACGAGTTGGGGTACCCGCGGTTCCACCCTGCTTCCCACCTGAGGCGGGCAACTTTTATTACTTTCTCTAGAAAAGGTTCCAATCTCTTTTCAAGGGTAATTGTATCTCAGTGTCTCTATGAGTCAATATATAAAAGATAGTCTGGTGGTTCCCTTGGACACATACATTGCATTCTCTCCCCACCTCAAGTACAATCCTATCCGTCGGTGCACGGTTCAGGTTCATATGCTTGCGGGAATCAAATTTCCATAGGCACATGTACCTGAGAACATACACCGACCTACCTTTATTTTTTATACAATTTCGTATGTCGGTAGTAACGATTCAAAAGGATTTTCTAGGTGAAACGCTCACTATAGAAACAGGAAAGCTAGCCTTACTAGCATCAGGAAGTGTCACTGTTAGATATGGTGATACTGTTTTACTTGTTACTTCTACTATCAGTAGAGGAGTACGAGGTGGAATGGACTTTTTTCCACTGTTGGTGGATTACCAAGAAAAGTTTTATGCTACAGGTAAGATGAAAGGAAGTCGCTTCATCAAGCGTGAGGGACGTCCAAGCGAGCAGTCCATCCTGGCTGCGCGTATGATCGACCGTCCTATGCGGCCATTGTTTCCAAAGAGAATGAGAAACGATGTGCAGGTGGTAGTCACTGTACTCTCTGGTGACATGGTGCACAATCCACAGGATATTTCTATTCTTGGTGCCTCTGCTGCTACCATGCTTACAGGAGCTCCATTTGCTGGACCTATTGCTGGTGTACGAGTTGGTCTTGTGATCAATGAAGCTGGTGAAGAAGTACTCAAGGTCAATCCTAGCTATGCTGAGCTTGAGGGAACGCGACTAGATATCACTGTTGCTGGTGGTGAAAGCTCACTTACAATGATCGAGGCAGCTGCCAATGAGGTAGATGCTGAGACGTTGATCAAGGCACTAGAGTTAGGGCAAAAGCATATCGCTGAGCTTTGCGAGATGCAAAAAGAGTTACTTAGTAAAGTAGGTGAGATCAAGCCTATGACGATCATAGAGGACAATGCTACTGAGGAGTGTCTGGCTTTTGCACGTGAGCATATCACTGCAGATAAGATCGGAGCACTTTTTGGGTTACCGCATGATGAGTACAAGGATATGATCAATGGGATCAAAGACGGATTTATGGATGCAGCTAAGCCATATATGGAGCAAGCTGAGAATCCATGGAAGAAGTCGCATGTTGAGGATGCATTAAATACAATGATTCAAAAGCACGTACGTGCAAAGATGATCACAGAAAAGACTCGTCTTGATGGGCGAGGGCTTACTGATGTAAGACATATTGCTTGTGAGGCCGGGTTGATCCCCATGACTCATGGTTCAGGACTCTTTACCCGTGGTCAGACACAGGTACTTTCTCTCTTAACGCTAGGGTCACCAGGTGATGCTCAGGTAATGGATGAGATGGATTTTTCTGGAGAAAAGAGATACATGCATCATTATAACTTCCCAGGATTTTCAGTTGGTGAAGTGATGCCAATGAGAGGAACAGGACGTAGAGAAATTGGACACGGAGACCTTGCAGAGCGAGCTCTCTTGCCAATGCTTCCAAGTAAGGAGGAGTTTCCATACACTATGCGTGTGGTATCCGAAGTACTTGCAAGTAATGGATCATCTTCTATGGGATCTGTTTGTGGATCTACACTTGCCCTCATGGATGCAGGTGTACCGATCAAGAGACCAGTGAGTGGTATTGCTATGGGATTGGTGATGGATGAGCAAGGTGAGTACGTGGTACTCACAGATATTCAGGGACAAGAGGATTATCTTGGAGATATGGACTTTAAGGTAGCTGGTACTGAAAAAGGTATCACTGCATTGCAACTAGATACAAAGCTACAGGGACTCAGCATGGATATCCTCAAGGGGGCAATCGAGCAGGGTAATACTGGACGTAACTTTATCTTACAAAAGATGCTGGAGACGTTGAATGCCCCACGTACTGATCTGCCAAAGCACGCACCACGTATTGTGAGCTTTAAGATTGATCAAAAGTCTATTGGTGATGTTATTGGACCCGGAGGTAAAAATATTAGAGCAATCATCGAAGAAACTGGAGTTAAGATCGATATCGATGATGATGGTCTCGTGATGATCACTGCAGAAAACGGAGAGGCTGCTCAAATGGCAAAGAAGAGAATTGATGCTATCACATATGTACCTCAGATAGGAGATACAATGATCGGTGAGGTCAAAAAGCTTGCGGCATTTGGTGCCTTTGTAGAGTATGCACCAGGACGTGATGGTTTACTCCATGTTTCTGCTATTGCTCCACATCGTATTGAAAACGTTGAGGATGTTCTCAAGGTTGGTCAAAAGATCAAAGTCAAGGTACAGGGCGTAGAGGATGGAGGGCGTAAGGTCTCTCTTACTCACAAGGAGTTTTTTGAGCAGGTAGGTGGTACTAGTACTACTAGTAGTAGAGATGACCTATAGTGAATTGATCTAGGTCAAGGTAAAAAAAGGGGAGCACAGTAATGTGCTCCCCTTTTTCTATGTTATCCAATAACTCCTATAATAAGTACTGCTAGCAAGGTGGGCAACAGTGTCATCATAAGTACTTTTCTATAGTCACGTACCCCAGAGGCAGTACATGCAGCAATAATATTAAAAAAACAAATAGCATTACCAAACCCTCCTCCTGCAGTTTGTAAGGTCAATAACTCCACCATATCCAAAGAGCTAGCCTGGGCTGCAGCAACTTGAGCTGGACCAAAGATGAGGTTGGATACGGTGGTGCTCCCTGCTATAAAGGTGCCCAGCATCCCGATAAAAGGTGCGAGTAATACATACCACTCCTCACCAAACAGTAAGGCACTTTGGGCAATATACTCTGCCTGGGAGACATGCTGTGCTGTACCTGAGAATAAGAGAACCTGTGCAATAATAATGGTTGGTAAAAGCACCCAGAATACTTTTGAAACCTTTGGCATCAAAGAAGATATGAGCACCTTTTTCTGAGGTATTCCCTGTAGATAAAACCCTGACACTATAACTAGTGGAAAAAATGGTGAGAGCAGAGGGGCAAAGGATATATTCACATGAGAGCCAAAAAGGCTATCATGATTGAAACTTAGTGTTTCAAGGAGCTCCGATATGCTTGGTACTTTTTGGATGAGCAGTGCGATTACAAGAAAGATAAAGGGATTCAGAGTACGCCAGTTGACTTTTTTTATAGAAGAGGGATGCAATGCTAGCGCACCGCAAAGTACAGTCATGCTTGCGACTATTGCTGCTACCTCAGGAAGTAACCAGGCCCCAAGGAGAACACCGGTACAAAAAGCAGCATAAAGCCATATGACCCCCCTCCAATGTGAAAATGTATGTTCACTTTTTTTGTATAGCCACATCATTGACCCTAGGGTGATGACACCCCCCAGAGACATAAGTACTGCTGTGTGAAGTGCAATGGAGGCTGTAGTACCTGCGGAGAGCTCCAAGGGGATTTGTAGTCCAGCAATGATAGGAGTCCCTAGTGCTCCAAACCCTACAGCAATGCTATCCATAAGGAGCACAGAGACCACAGATAGTACGGGACCATAACCAAGGGCGATGAGTAGAACTGGAACGATGGTTCCAGGTGTGCCAAACCCTGCCACTCCCTCGAGCAGAGGAGTGAGGATCATCACTAGGATAAAGAACCGTAGGTCTCTAGAAGGGTGAATGTGCTCTATGCCTTGCTCCAATGAATGAAAAACCCCCTTTTTTTGAAGGGTGCTATTGAGCAGTAAGGCACCAAGGATGATGAGCACTATGGAAAGTGTCAGCAAGAGTGAGTGCATTCCAATGGCGCCAAGAGTCACTGCATCACCGCTCCAGTACGAGTATACTAGTAGAGATGTGAACATCCCCACCGTCACCCCAAGTTGAAAACCCCTCCACAATGAGACAATAATGAGTATGAGAAGTGGTAGGAGGGCAAGAAGGAGCATAGCACGAGGTTTATGTATTCATACTAGTATACCAAAGCACACAATAATGTGCCATATGGTATACTAGAGTATTATATGTAACCCTCTTACTCATGGCACTCAAATCCGTATGTAGAATCTTTGGAATGAAGTTTTCTTCAAATACACTCGCAAAGCTGGCTTTTATCGAAA
>JBBKXV010000200.1:0-1538 GCA_037969665.1 Candidatus Altimarinota bacterium | reverse complement strand
CACAAAGAAGTAAAAAAGCCACCACCGTTTCTTACGGTGGTGGCTTTTTTTATACCATATGCTAAAGTAATCACGATATTTTTTCCACGTGATGAGCCTAAAAAGAATACTAGCAAACCTACCAGATACCGCTGGCGTGTACCAAATGTATGATGAACATAATAACCTCATCTACGTGGGGAAAGCCAAACACTTAAAAAGAAGAGTAAAATCTTATTTTCTTAAACAGGCTAAACACTCTAGTAAGGTCAAGAAGATGGTTGAGCATATTGCAGATATTAAATACACAGAGGTTTCAACAGAGCTTGAGGCGCTTATCCTTGAAACCAACTATATCAAGCAACATAAGCCAAAGTACAATATTTTGATGAGAGATGACAAACACTACCTCTACATCAAAATTTCAAGAAATGAAGACTACCCCAAGGTATATACTGTGCGAAAAGTATCCAATGATGGAGCATACTACTTTGGACCAAAAACTAATAGTACCAGTGTCTATAAAACTCTCAAGCTCCTACGAAAGCTCTTTCCCTATAGAAGCTGTACTCTTGGGATCAAAGATAATAATGGGGTAATTGAGATTACTAAAAAAACAATACCCTACCCTTGTCTCTACTACCATATCAAGCGTTGTATTGGCCCCTGCGTGGTCTCATGCAAGCCAGAGTATACTACTATCATTTCTGGCATTGTAAGCTTTTTAAAGGGCGACTATAAGGATATCTATGAACAACTGAAACAAGAGATGCTTGGCTATGCAGAGGAAAAAAAGTATGAAAAAGCTGCTTCCACTCGGGATACATTACAGGCGATTGAACGCCTTATGGAAAAACAAGTGGTTGATCAAGCCAATGCAGGGATTTCCCAAGATATTATTGGAATGCACCAAAAACTCAATAGGTATTATCTTACCCTCATGCAAATCAGATCTGGGAGAGTCTTAGGCGAGGAACGCTTTGAGCTACAAAGTCCCCTTGATGATGATGAGCATGAGGCGGCGCTTGTCCTAGAAAAGTTCCTTCTCCAATACTACACAGATACCCTAGATACCCCCAAGGAAATAGTCATCGGGCACAAGGTAGATAAGGAGCTTATTACATCATGGTTTATAAAGGAAAAAGGTCATCGCGTACACATCCACGTTCCCCAAAAGGGTGTGAAGAAAGCACTATTAGACACTGCTACTAAAAATGCAGCAATCTACTGTGAAAAGAAACAACTCGACTTTGAAGATAATAAAGCCCGGACTCAGGGTGCAGTAGCTGATCTTGCACTTGCTATCGGACTACAGGAGGTGCCAAAACGGATTGAGTGCTATGATATTTCTCACCTCGGAGGGACACACACGGTGGCATCTATGGTCGTCTTTGAGGATGGTAAACCAGCTAGTGCTCAATATAGGAGATTTAAGCTCCGTAGTACTGCAAACAAAAATGATGATTTTGAAAGCATGAAAGAGGTACTCGCAAGACGGCTGGGCTACCTAACAAAAGATTCAGCAAAAAAAAATGCATCCTTTTCCGTTACCCCTGACC
>JBBKXV010000199.1:0-12058 GCA_037969665.1 Candidatus Altimarinota bacterium | reverse complement strand
CTTCTTATGCTACATGCCACATAATCACCCTCACATAGCTCTCCCAAGGTCTTGCCTTGTGCCTTAAGATTTGCCTCATAGACTTTGAGCTGCAAGGCAGACACCTTTAGTTTTTCCTGACCAAGATTTGTATTACTCTCAATCTCATACTTTTTCTCTAAGGCTTCCCCATAGGCACTTTTCAGCTGCTGTGGGTCTTTGATCTGCCGCAACTTTTGGATGGTACTTGCCAATTGGTTACCCTTCTCTGCCGATAATCCAACACTCTGTCCATCGAGCTCCTGAGCAAGGCTCAGCGCTTTACTTTCTATTTCTGGAAGGCTACTCCCCTCTAGGCTTGCAAGGGTAGTTTGCCTGAGGTACGTTGCTGCATCAGTACTAGAAAGTGAACAGTTTCCTTTGGTGACATTGGCACAGGTACTTTCTAAGCTAGTGACCTGTTGTTGCGTGGTCTGCAATGCGGTACGATCCGCGCTACTTTCCTTTCCAGACAACACATCAGTCACAGCATCAAAACGCTCTCCCAAGGTGAGATCACCTCTGGCAGTCCGCACCTCCTTGGATAGCTCTGGCTGCTCTGGGCTAAACACTCCAGTACTAAAGTCTGGTAACAGCAACCGAATCGTAGGCAAGGTAAGTTTCTTGTTAATATACTCAGTAATCTGCAGTGAAAGCCAGTCCATCAAAAATGCAGGGAATGCACCCTGTAAACGACTCTTTGCTGGTAGGTTACCTCCCTCCTTGGCCTGAGAGAGATCATCAATAACAGCCTGAGCATTTTTTCTAAAATCTTTTGCCCAGAGTGAAGCATTCTTATCCAAAGCGTTAAGCTGACTAGACTGTAAGGCAAGCTGTCCACCTCCAAGAACACCACCCTCCTCCTGGCCACCCACCGCCGAGGTAGTATTGGAGCGGGCTGCTCTTGTCATGGTATATCCACCTGTCTGCACCATAGTCATGAGACTTTCTCCTGTAAACATCGCAGCGTGAGCGAGGTCCTTACAAAGCTCCTTTATATCTAAAAAGTCAGGTAATAGAAAGCTCATACAATTTGGCACTCCTCCTGAAATAGCGCCAACACCCGCCTCACTACCTATGGTACTGGCCACAGCTCCAGCACCTCCAAAAGTACCTAGACTGTAGGGACCGCCACATGCAGAAAGTGCAAACCGTCCCGTAAGTGTTGGGGTAAAGTACATACGAAAAGTTGATACATCTTTTGCTCCAAAGTATGTCGCATCAGGTGGCCATACTGGCACCACAACAGATGGGGTTGGAAATGCCAATACCGGAATATCAAAATTGGCTGGTATGGCCGCAATGGCTCCCTCGCCTGGAGCTCCTATGGCGTAGTTCCATTCATTTGGCACTGGACAGTATCCGCCAGAACTACATTGGTTATCCTTCAGAAACTTTTGAATACCATCGAGACTATTGGTAAAGTTTATCTTAGTGACACCTCTAATTTTTGCACCAACACTGTCCTCACCGGCACCTTCGCTCATCACCTGTATATCATCATCCCATAGATCAACCACTCCATCTTGATCCTTATCTGTAGATAAAAAGGTTTCCTTGAGTAGGGTTCCCATTTTTTTCTGCTGCTCTGCTAGTGTGGTCCTATTACTATCTTCCACCTGTTTTTTTCCAATAGTGATATCCCCGATCTTGATTTCCATATTAAAGGTAGCAAGGATGTCTGCCACCACGGGTATCTGTAGTACAGCTGGTGCTTTTGCAGGCTTGGTGATGACATCAAAGAGGTACCCCTCGTCACGTTTTTTCGTATAGGTAAGTAGTCCTCTATCCTCTGCCCCCTCTGGAGTAACTGCAATAGTTTTCTTGCCTGCCTGTTGCTCAAGCCCCATGATCCCAATAGACTCACCTAACTCTTTACGTCCTGCGATATCTGCAAGCAATGCCACAGAAGTGAGAAGTCCAACTCCTGGAGTGGTGGTAGATTGTTTATGTGCCTCATACAGCTGCGACTCCAGCTGTCCAAGACTCAAGGATTTTTCTAAAAACTCCGTGTCGATCAATTGTAGATTGAGCTCATTGTAGTCCTCTACAACCTCCGCAATATATGCCACAGACACCAGTGAGTTTTTCTCCACAGGTATACTTTCTACATATAGATCAAAGAGCGATCCCTTTAGTTCACTTTGCTGTGCACAGCGTATAGCCACTCCATCCTTGCTACACTGTAGTGTCTTATCTAGCATCTTCATACCAGGTGGTAGGATATCAGCAATATCAATATTTTTATTCTCATTAAGTGTATTCCTTATTTCTAAGGTAAATGCTACCTTATCTCCTTGAGCAACAATCTCACCATTGAGATCCTTTGCATACTTTTTAGTGTATAGGCCAACATCTCCATTGTACTGCGCTTCCTCCGCTGTAAACCGTTGTGATTTCAAGCTAATGACACTGCCAATAAGGTCCGTGATAGGCGCAAATCGTGCAGCAAGACCGTTGACAATTTCTGATCCCGGCACATATCTTGGTACGAGACTTACTGGATTTTTCTGTTGTAGGACTGCGAGCCCTTCTAGAAAACGTACCTGTGCACTTCCTCCTGACTTGATATACGGAAGGTCTGCCGCGACGAGCATCCTTGCGACTACCTTCTCTAACTCCTCCACTTCTACAGCCTGGTCAGGTAGTAAGGTACGCAGCAATGCCAATTGTTCCGCTATAGCACCTTCTCCATTTTTAGTATCTATAGACTGCACCGCAGTTTGCCCAGTGGCAAAGACTATGTCTGGATTTGCTGGAAAAATACGTGGCGCGTTGATAAGGTCTAATACTGGTGTTTGCTTTGAGGGATCACTGCTCTGCGTACTATTAAACCGTACAAAGGTATTATAGAGTGATAGCTGACTACCCTTCTCTCCCTCATCTCCTGATTTTAGTTTCATCCCAATGGTATCTACAAGAGTAGAGTCATACCGCCCCTCTGTCTCACAAGAAATACTTTGGTCAATGAGCACAGCCCTTACCTCACCATTTTCCTTTACTAGAGCAATGTCATCATCCCCATCCCCATCAAGGTCTCCCATCTTGACGTCACGAGCTTGCTGACTTCCTTCTATGGGACTACATGGCGAATACCGATCAGCTGAGACTCGAAAAAGCTCCATCAACTCAGTGGCATTACCTCCAGACTCTGAAAGTAAAAGCTGTGGTGAATTTCCAGAGGTAGCTAGTACTTCTTTGACCACCGCTCTACCACCTAAAAATGGTCCCATATACTTCCACCGTGCAGGACGTCCTCCTAGGTTTTTAATATAAAATACTTCCTGTGAACTATCTGTATATACAATGTCATTTTCACCATCCTTATCCACATCAAAGAGTACAATACTAGAAATACTTCCACCTGCATGAGAGTGAATAATATCACCTAGATCACGATCAAAAGCTCCTCGCCCCTGCTCCATAGGATCCAAAGAGATAACAGGGTCACCAAGTGTAATAGTAGCCGGTGTCATATGTGGCAACGTACTTTCTCCCACAGTATTACCTGCGGCAAAAAGAAGCATATTTTTGTACTCTCCCTGATATCCTACCCCCTCCCCATCGGTCGTGAGTGCTTGTTCCACCATGCCATGACCACCCACTTCAATACTGTCTGCCGCTGTGTCATATAGGGCGAGTGCTCCAATATTATTACTGGAAGAACCATAGAGCTCTTGATCAAGACTCAATCCCTCTCGACTTGAGTACTCCACCACAATACCGTGGCCAGAAACCAACCGTAGTACTTGCTCTTTTTCATCATCTTGAAGAGTCAGAGTCACATTATTGTTCCCACTAGTACCGTTTGTATTGGTTTCAATTTTTTCATCAATTGTGAGAAATACCTCAGTCACCACTCCACTGCCCACAGCGCTATATGCACTATCACCGCTAGCACTATAAGATAACTCACCACCCTCATTGTACCCTGTTGCAAGATACTTCACTTCACCTATCTTTGAGGAAATGGTGGCGAGATGCGCTTCCTTTGCATACTCGATATTGTACTCCTCTCCTGGTGTAAGGTAGCTTACTCGACGCATATTGGTACTACCTCCAACCTTATCATACTCTGTCTCAAACACCTGAACTCCGCCAAGCATAAACCTTGTAATGATGCGATCATCAAGAGTAATACTTCTTAGCACCAGCTCATTCCCTAGCTTACTCAAAGGCACCACTTTGCCATTACTATCCACAGACATGATGGCCTCCTGTGCCACATATAATATAGTCTTCCCATCCTGATGCTTTGAATATGTAAGTGGCGTAGTGGCATCAATACTAAAAGATAGTAGATCTTCTACTACTGCTTGCTTTGGAGCAATATGTACCATTGCAAGCATAGTCCCATTATTACTTTGAATACTAAGCTCCATCTCCGTTTTCGTGGACTCTACCAACTGCAGCCTCACATTCTTTCCTGTCCAAGATAGCTCTCCGATTGTAGTAAGTTGAAACTCCGACTCACCCGAGGTAACAAAAAACTTCCCCCCTGTGTTTGTGATAGAGGCACCCTCTAGCAAAGAATCCAACCATATATCCTGGTCAGCACCAACTCCAACTTTTCCATCTGCAGTCACAACAGTAATAATAACATCAGCACCCACTATCCCCTCTCGTCTCAAGTGAAAGCGACTAAGTGCCTTTGCCCCCACCTCACTATCTTCTGTTAAGATAAACCCATCTAGTGCCCGTGGGACTCCATTCTTTACCTCTAGTGCTGCTGTACAGCCATTATCACATAATTGTAGTATGTTTCCATCCAACTCCAACTCTTCCCCTGCATAGGCATATACTCCCTGTGCTAGAAATCCATCCTCCAGTGACACTTGTTGTTTACGAAGATCAAGCCCATCCAGTCTTAGGACAGCCACCTCTACTATATTTTGCTGCTCCACCCCTTCTTGTATGAGCCCATATACCATACCCCTAGACTCATCAAGAGCTCGCACGAGACGGTACTCTGCTGAACCCACAGTATAGGCACCGGTAGTATCTAACTCCAATAATTGACTACCATTTTTGGTAACTCTCAGGGTGTCACCCTCTCCACACAACTCCAGCTCACCTATAGAAGTAACCACCCTAGAACAGTTTGCAACAACAGAGGTCACTCCATTGAGGACTTCTGCCCGCGCGCCATTATCAAAGCTAAAGTTACTCTGCGTTAAAGCACTAGAGAGCACCAGACTTCCATATCGTTTCTTTTCACCATCCGCTGCAGTGCTCATAACATCCAGCTGCATCAAGTTACCAGAGGCAACCAATGCCATTGTTGTAGACTCGAGCTTACCCTGTAGCACTGCTATACTGGTTGAAAAGTGATCAAAGTCAAGTAGAGCAAAAGGGGCATATAGTATCTTTCCCAATAGCTTTGGGAAGTGAGCTGCACCTCTTCGTATTTCCGCCTGAGAACTAGCACCACTGAGGAGATAGTATATACGTCCCCACTCTATCTCTCCCTTAAATATTCGCTTATACGTAACCCCTGTGCCCTGCTCCAAGGACTCCTCTCTACAATCCTCACCACTTACTCTACCCTGATCAGTAACAGTACATACCTCATTGCCTGCCAATCCGATGTGTACTTCATTATCCTTTTTGGTAGCTGTTACCAACTTTTCCAGTTCACGAAGATACGTCCCAGATAATGTAGGAAGAGCTGTAGATGTTTCCAGTAGTCTATAGGCTTGGTATTTTGAGTCAGACTTCAGATGTACTCGCGTCAAAAGAGCATTATCCTTGTACGTTTCAATGGTATACCCACTTTCATCAAAAAAGGAGTACCTGCTAGAGTAAGTACCATCCGCAGGTATAAATACAGCACGCTTTGTATCAAAGCTCCATACTGCCTTACTATCTCCAGCATGTCTTGCTTTTATTACACTACCTTCTTCGGCCAATACCATATTAGTATCTCGCGACTCCACATATACCCCCTTCTCAAGATTGGCACGATCTTTTTCTCCTACCCCAAACCGAGACACCAACATCGTATCCCACAGTGTACTGCGTACCATAAGCACTACCTTTCCTTGTGGATCAAGCATGGTACTTTCAATGCCATCTTTTGTAGCATCTAGCTTCACCTGATACCCCTCAATAGGAGTAAATATACTTCCAAGAGCACGCTGACCTCCATCATATACGACTCCATCACGCAGAGAATATGCATCATTGATAACAGAGATGTAGTGGCCTCTGTGGTCCTCACCGTACTCACTTTTTGTTACTACTGGCCAACTTTCCCCACTCATAATGATGCGCAAGGTAGTAATCTTTTCTTTTTCCTGCACGGTATACACCAACTCACTATGCTGTTCATCAAAACTTTTTACCAATGATGCTCCCGAACATGCCTCAGCACTACCATTTCCTGATATACGAAGGACAGCATGTTCTACACCTTCCAAGGTACACCCTCCAATTTCTCCTCTTACCATGAGGTTATTACCCACCTTATCCAGCTGGTATCCTTGCTCAGTAGAGTTGATGATCACCCTAGGATCTTCTACCCTAGCCCGAGAAGTAAGTTCCAAAATGGACTTTTGTTTATTATCATACATTGCAGTGGCATATAGCTTGAGCATGTCATCTTGCCTGACCGTACTATATCCATACTCCACCCCAAAATTTGTATTGGCTTGGAGAGCACCAAGTCCCCACAACTTTTGAGTATTGAGGTACAGCCCCTCCTCTACCCCTCTTTCAAAGTGTAAAATACTATTGTCACTAGGTACCACATATACTCCCGTGGAGTGAGTAGCCAACTCTGTTACTCTAGATAAGAGATCAAACGTAAAGTTGGCAAGAGGACCAATAGTACCCAATATACCACCCACTTCTTGTACCACGGACTCGACGTCTGCACGTAATGCTACCTTATTGCCTACTGTGGTGAGGTTTTTTTGTGCATAGGCAAGGACAACCTCCTCCGTATCATAAGCAAGAGGTCGGTTTGTTTGTAAAAGTGGTTGCTGAGGTAACTTCACAAGCAGCCGTGCCAAAGACTTTCCTCCACTCGTTGTAAGAGTGAGGTCCAACACATCCCGCCTTGGACTATTGAGCACCATGCCCACCGCCTCTTCAGAGCGTCCGTACAGCTGCAGTGTATCTGTCACAATTGCAGCCTCGCCATTCGCAGTAGAAAATCTTAGAATAGTTCGACCATTTGTAGAAAGCCGCTCTCGTGTCACACCTACTTGTGGGCCAGGCAGTATATACATACCCTCATTGAGAGCAGCCATATCCTGATCAGAAAAACTACCTTGGTAGTTTACTTCCATACTTTCGTAGCTCAAAGGCTCAACATGATACCGCACCTTGAGCAATGCCTCCTTGGTCAATGCATCCACCGCAGAGATAGTAAATGGCTCTGCATCTTTTGAAACTACCTCAAAGTCCACACCTCCTATGACACCTGTTTTTGCGATATCTCCAATTTCAAAGGTACCCCCAGGTAATACCTTCAATAAAGCAGCTCTTCTTGTATCAGAAAGTGTAGAGGTAGTTACCGCTTGCCCCTTACCATTGGTAAGCCATGTCATTCCCAGTGGATTTTTAACCGTCAGGTCGCCATATGCTCCTCCCAATAAATTGGTATACAGCATATTTGGTGCAAGTGACCTCACATAGTCCTCGTCCATAACAAACTCCACAGTCATATCTAGTTCATCACCTACTAGCTTACTATCAACTTCAAAACTACCTGAAACAAGACGTACTGGGACTACTTGCATGTGTATGTCTCCTTGAAACTCTCCTGGTTTTACTACAAAAAACTGACTACCACTATGTAGTGGAAAAGCAGGGTATGTTGTAGCATTACCAGCTATGGAAATGTGTTTTACAATACCCCCAAGGGTACCGGATTCTATAGGCTCAATAAGGATTGAGCTATCTTGAGGGGAAAGCACAATAGCACCGTGGAGACCATCCTCTCCTGAGATATTACCACACATATCATAGGCATCCATTCTCACTACCTCAAAGGCATCCTTTGAAAAGGCTAACCCTGATTCAATAGTTTTTTTAGTGTCTTCATGAAAGGTAACTGACACTGGTCTTCCAGGCAAAATGTTCATACGTACCTCAGAGGCACCAATGAGTCCTCTAGGGTCACTAATAGATATACCAAGCTCACCAGAGGTATGACCTGGTATCACTGTCACACTTCCCTTTCCATTTTTTAGGACTACCTCTGTAGGCGCTTCGAGCAACATGCTCGAATCACTATACTGTACTTGCAGTATCCCATTGTATGGCACCGCCTTACCACTAGCATCCTTGAGCTGCACTTGTATTTCACGTGCTCTCGTCAGTGAATCTCTAGGCTGTACACTACACTCTAGACCCTTGGTGGTAAGTGCCGAAATAATAGTACTTGCTGATCCATCTGCATAGGTAGCAGTAGAACGCAGACTGCCTTTAGGATAGATAAATAATGATGTCCCACGTATCTTATCAGCCGGCGCATCAATGATATTATCACCTGGGACAAGCGACAACCTCACCTCTTGCCCTTGCTTACTCGGATCCACCACTTCATCAGCCTTGACCACAATACTATGCTGCTCTCCCACTCGAAATGATAGTGTATCCAAACCTTCTTCCTCTTTCACACTATCCACAGCACTCCCCGTAAAGGTTATTCCTTTATTTCTTTCCAGCCCCACAGTGGCTCTCACAAGACTTTCCGTAACTGCATTCCCATCTGCATCTCTAAAAGTCACTTGCAAGGCGGCTTCTTCACCAGGAATGATAATATTTGGAGTCACTTCAATGCCATAATCAACATAGCTACTATGCACGACCCTAAAGGACGTCACTATTGGAGCAAGGCCCATAGAGCTTTCTGGAGAAAACTTTACATAGTATAGTCCTGACTCCTTTGGAAGGGGCATCACTCCAGTCCATACACCATTTTCAACTTGCACAGAAATATCATCATCACTCTTGTAGAGTTTATTGTACTTGGACTCCTCAGAAACCTGCCCTTTATAATACGTTACCTTCACCTTTCCAGATACTGCAAGTGGCTCTAAAGAAGAGCTCACTTCCTCTCCCACAATCACGGTCAAGCTATGAACTGCTTCATCAGTAAGGTACAACGTATCCTCCACAGGATCCGAAATGTCTGGCCGAGCACACTCGCCACTTGCTCTCGTCTCAATGGTACAGGGAATATGAAGGTAGGAAGCATACAATGCCTTTGTGCTTACCTCCACATCCACCTCCTGAGATACTGGATCCTTTCCCCTAAGCAAGGTAGCTCTTAATCTTACTTTTCCTGGTGTATTCTTTGGAAACAAGGTCAACGTCACCTCGCCATTGCTTACCCGCTGCTTTTGCTGAGAGGATGGGATAGTCAAGCTATCTCCTCCTGATACAATGGATACGGTAAGATAACTATAATTGTTTCCTGATAAAGGCAATCCTCCTTGTCCTAGTAAGCGTACTTTAACCTCCATGGGAGTACTACTTCCAAGAGGGAGTGTGGCCAACGTATCTGCACCAATAGTTGTAGAGGACTGCCCTCCACTTGCTATAAACTCAAGACCAGAGACTGCATCATCCCCATCTGGTATTCCATTGCCATCGACACCACCTAGCACATCAGGATTGAGTGGAGCGGAATCAATCGGTGCAATAATGCTACTCAAACCATCGCCATCAGTATCTTGTAAAAAATTTGTTGCTTCCTTTGCTACCTTACCAGTACCCTCTACCACAAGATTTGTTGTGGATGCAAAAAAGTCACTAGTCTCATTCCACCATTCCCCCAATCCCGCACCAAATGATACCGTTTGTTTACCTGCATTTTCTATCTGGCTTCCCGAACGGTCTAACCACTGCTCAAAGCGTCGCTCATTATTGGTACTATACGTTACTGGTGTAGCTAGATTCTTAGCCCAACAAGCTACAGCAGTACCCCAATGTTCCACTGGAACGCCAAACTTATTGCCACCTAAAGAGGCATACGTTGCATCACAGGGAGCCTGGTCTTGATTGATGTATGCTGGCTCTCGCACTGTTTGCAGTGGTGCAACCGTAGAACGTTGACTAGTGTTTGATAACTTGGAAAGGTCTGCAGATCCCCTATCACTATCACCACGGATGATGACTGTTCCAGCTTCATATCCAACTGTACCATTGTAATACTCTTTTGGTACAAAACGATCATCAGGAGATGACGTGAGATAATGCTCCATCACCACCTGATACTTTTGAGCAAGTGACAGTTTTTGCCAGTACATAGCAAATGTTAGTCTCTTGTAGGCCTCCTCCAGCTTATTACCCTCAGCGTCCACCACAATACTACTTTCTGAGAGTAGTTTATCAAAAGTCTCTAGATTAAGCGCTACGCGATTGAGTCCTGTAGAGTTTTCTTGTCCTAGGTTACTTGTAGATGGCATACTCAAGCTAGTCTTTGCGACATAATCCACCAGATAATTGTTAAACCCTGTCACAAGATCAGTAATCTGCACTTTTATATCTGCCATATCTGCCTCATACTTACCAATGGCACCTCGTTTTGGAGTTTCAAACCTGGCGTCTTTTTCTAACAATTGAAAGAAATTGAGGTACGGAATACGAATATGCTCCTCATATTCTTTCCAGTCCAAAATCTCCCCATAATTTGAGTAAACAGGTATTGGTTCATAGTGGTAAAAGTCCACATACCTCGGACTATCCACTGGCAAGCTTTCTGTACTACCTGCTGCCAACTGCTTCGCAATAGTTTCATTTGTTGGCTCCTTGTGAGGGATAACACTACTCACGCGACGTATACCATAGAGAGAGTAGAGCTCTCTTCTGGCTCTT
Organism: Candidatus Altimarinota bacterium; assembly: GCA_037969665.1. GTDB lineage: Bacteria > Patescibacteriota > Gracilibacteria > 1-14-2-50-48-13 > 1-14-2-50-48-13 > JBBKXV01. The sequence goes on along the minus strand of JBBKXV010000199.1, from coordinate 1,210 downwards.
GGATCATTGGTATCCACACCAAAGGGTGGAAACTCTTTTCGAAGGTATGCCTGAACCTGGTCACCACTTTGTTTTTGCAAGGTAGTCACGAGATCCAGTAAACGAAGTGGGTTTCCTAGTGACAAGAGTGCACCAAACCAAGGAAAATCCGTGTCTTTTTTCTGAGCACTTGCTAGAAACTCTGAGGTGGGAAGTTCTTTTTCTGAAGCATCTTTTAGCTCTGCAACCCCCTTTTCAAGTTCTTTTTTACCGTCCTCATCCAACTCATAAAACTGCTGTCTTGTCTGTTGAGCTCCCAAGGTAGCATACCTCAAACATGCCTTATAACTCGTTTCACCATACCGAGCCATCTCCTCTGAGTAAAATGACAGCTCTGTCACTTCCCCTACAGGCTCCACATCATAGTGTATCCTCCCCTCTGGATCACGGTCATAAATAGCACCAGATTCTACTTCATCTCCTGTAGGTAGTGCCTCATCCCTTTTTTTTGGTATATCAGTTTTATAGATACTTGGCTGATCTGTACTGGGTGGATCCCAGGTAGCGCTCTCATCAGTATATCCTGGAAAGACATTTCCCTCTTTGATATTTACTGGAGCCCGGACCGTACGAAGTGGTATGTAGTTTTCAGAAGCAGGAGAAATACTACCTGCCACGTCATATATCGGCATCAACGCCCGACTTGGATCACAGGTAAGCCCCACTAGTGGCAAGAGATCCTCAATACTCTTTTGCAGTTGAATTTCCATAATTCGTCCACTAACAATATTTCTTACGGTTTTAACTAGTCTATACAAATTTCTCACACGCTCTCTTGCAGCGTCCACAGCGATCCGATCTACCTCACCAGCTACGACATTTCCAGCGACGGAATTATTGTATGCCTCCAACAATAGCCCCAACAACTGTTTATCTGCCTCTTCCCTACCCTCTGCAGTGATAATAGAAATTACTTGCCCCTCTCCAGGTAACCCAAAGTCACTAGGACGTACTGTTACCACCCTTGCATCTCTCACCCTGTCACTCTCAGACTTTATCTGCTCTTGCTTGTATGCATCCTCAATTTCATTTGAAGCATCAAATGCGGTAAGTAACAGTGTCTTGAGACGAGTTTGTACCACAGAGGTATCACGTACTATATCCTTGAGATCATCACCATGTTGTTGATATGTTTTCTGAAAGGTAAGTACTGTCTCTTGCATACTATCAT
>JBBKXV010000198.1:0-3564 GCA_037969665.1 Candidatus Altimarinota bacterium | reverse complement strand
GACGTGGACAATCTCGCGGTGGTAGTCCTAGATTTGGAGGACGGACATCCCCAGGTCCCCGTGCGGGAAGCTCTGTGGGTCGATCCTCTGCTGGTAGGCCAAGCAGTCCTCGATCATCTGGTTCATATGAGGGAAAGAGTACTTCCGGGTCCCGGTTTGGGAGTAGAAGTAGTGGACCTAGGTCTACTGGAGGTTACGAGGGGAGAAACTCCACAGGCTCACGATTTGAAAGTAGAAGTGATAGCCAGGTAGCTGGACGCTCCTCATCAGAGACAAGAGGAAGTAGCGCTAGACCATCTAGTAAATACGAGGAGAGAAGCTCCACAGGGTCTCGTTTTGGAAGTAGAGGTAGTAGTTCCAATGGAAGTAGAACATCTACTAGCCGCAGTGGCGACTCTCGGGTATCAAGTACCTATGGAGAAAAAAGCTCCACTGGACGTGGGAGCGGGCCGAGATCTTCACTTTCCTCTCGTGGAGGGAGTGCCTCAGCAGGACAGGGTAGATTCAACCGTAGTGATAAGCCAAGGGCAGGAGCACCAAGTCGTGGAAAGGGTAGGCGTCCTAGTAATAGCGGACCAAAAAGCGACTGGTTGTAATAATGTGTTTGCGAGTATGTATAGGATCACGACTGTATTACAGTGGTGATCCTATTTTTTGATGTTATACTCTATTCACCAGACATTATTACTATATGTTGCAATGCAAAAATATTGGTTTAAGCCCAAACGCTATGGATATGGGTTTGTCCCTGTGACAACATGTGGTTGGCTCGCAACACTTGCCTTGTTGGCAATACTTTTGTTTGCTGGGTATACCAATGGACTATTTGCGCCTGAGGAGGTGAGTATAAGAGATGGATTGAGATATATGCTTGATATTTTTATGATCACAGCACTTTTTACTATACTGTGCAAGGATAAAGTAGAGGGTGGTTTGGCATGGAGATGGGGCGGAAAGTAGCATGTTGTACGAAAAATATGAAAAACAGTTGCATCAAGATATCAATATGTTAGTCTTTTGACGTTTCAAAGCGTTGAGTACTGATTGGGTTCACCTGTGGGTTACGCAAGAGCTAGAGAAACGAATCTAATTATTTTTTCTTTTTTGGAAAATGGCAAAGAAATTGTTTGTTGGGAATCTCCCATGGAAAGCGGCTAGTGAAGATCTTATGGAGTTTTTCTCACAGTTTGGAACTGTTGAAGATGCTTTTGTCCTAAGAGACAGAGAGACTGGAAGATCAAGAGGGTTTGGATTTGTAACATTTACAAACGACGACGAAGCTGATAAGGCTATTGAGGCTACTGATGGTATTCAGTACGAGGACAGAGAGCTCAATGTCAACGAGGCTCGTCCAAGAGAAGAGCGTTCAGATATGCCAAGACGAGATGAGAGACCACGTGGTGGTATGGATCTAGATGATGATCTAGGTGTGTAGTCTCACTATTTCATAGAAATACAAAAAAACCTATACTCATAACATGGTATAGGTTTTTTTGTATGTAGAGTAAACAAGGAATGAGGTATGATTATAGTAGTAAGAGTGTTTTATAGATGGACTCTGCACTAGGCTAGGGAAGTATGACAGTATAGAATAATACCTTGAGATAGTTTACACTTTACTGTAAACTGTAAACTATCTATCTAATGTAGACAACTATATGAAACACGAGATCATCAATTTTCTTAAAACACATGGAGGTACAAGTATACATAGACTTAGCCTAGAGCTTGGAATCAGTCGGCAGATGATCCATAGACACATGAGCACATTGATAGACAATAGCTTGGTAGAAAAGCGTGGTCAAGCACCAAAGGTACTCTATGTGTATAAGGCGCCATCACTTGTCACAACACATACACTTAGTGAAGACGAGGAGCGCTATCTAGAGCAGAGTTGGCTGACTATCACGCCTATAGGAAAGCGTCTTGAGGGAGCAGAAGGATTTTCTACGTGGTGTATGGCACGAGGTCTTGATCCTAGAGTGCAGTTTGTTCAATATAAAAAGATTCACGATAAGTACGAAGCTATGCGAGACCATGGGTTTTTTGACGCGACGTCAAAGTTTAGAGATAGTTTTACAGAGGATGTGATAGATAAGGTCTTTTATATGGATTTTTATTCTATAGAGGTTTTTGGTAAGACCAAGCTAGGGCAGTTGTTGCTCCATGCAAAGTTGGCTCAAGACCGAAAACTTATCAGTGAGTTGGCCCTTTATACTGCACCATATTTGAGTGAGCTCATACAACGCTTGAATATTGATGCCTATGCAGTAGTGCCTCACTCACTGCGCAGATCTGCACCATTGTTGCCTGGACTCAAGGAAAGATGGGGCTTGCAACTCGCGGAGTTGCCTTTGATCAAAGTGACAGGTGCTATTCCCGTTGCTCAAAAAACTCTATCAAAGATGCAAGACAGAGTAGAAAATGCGAGAGAGACAATATATGTAGATGATGGGCATGCAATGAAGGTAGAAAACCTACTGTTGATAGATGATGCAGTAGGGTCAGGCTCAACATTTCAAGAAACTGCTAAAAAAATAAGATCAAAAGGATTGGCAAAACATATCTATGCCTTGGCACTAGTGGGTAGTCTGAAGGGGTTTGAGGTAGTGAGGGAGGTGTAGTGAGAGCTCGTCCTTACATAGTAGCAGAAGAGCTCTGACAGTGAGAGATTAGGCTATATATATTTGAATAGTATTGCAAATATGCTGAGGTATATGTATATATAATCAAATACTTCTTACTATACACAATGAAATTTATTACACTATTCACTACGTTTAAGGGAAGGATATCTAGATTGGAGTTTTTTCACGGCATCATTGCTATCGTTGTTTTAGCAATTGGATTATCCATGTTAGAGTCCTACTTGGTTGTTCTGCCAACAGGAGAGGATGTAACGCTTATGTTATTTACTTCTATGAGTTTGGAGGGAATAATTATGGGGCCGTTCAACTTCACCAATATTCAGATGTTGCAATGGTTAGTTGTGCTACCGTTGATGATTATTCTCAATATATTTTCTTATGCTCTTCTGATAAAGAGACTGCATGATGTGGGTAGAAAGGGGTGGTACTCTGTCTTCTCAGAATTCTCTATCTTTGCTCCTGCACTCATCCTCGCATTACTATGGTTTAAGGGTGAGCCCACAAAAAATATCTATGGAGAGCCTAGGGAGGTTGTGTCACCAGGGGTGCGATCATAAGTGCTACGAAGCAATACCTGTGTGACAGCTAGGGACAGGACAGTACACGATAGTGCGACCATTTGTATTAGGATTGTTATAGCTTGAAATTTGATCTAGATAACGTACAATTCATCTAGTATATTCAAAGATTATGACGAATAAATTTTTAGTAACGCTACTAGTTGCATGGTTACCCCTCACGGGTTGTAGTTTTGTTTCTACTCCTGAGGACAAATTAGTTAAAGTCGTGGCGCACTCTATTTGTCTTTTAGATGGTGTCGAGGAAATAGGAACGAAAATATCAAATGGTTCCATGACAGGTGCAATTCTTGCAGACTTAGTGGAAAGTCCAGAGCAACTATTTAAAGAGTTAGAAG
>JBBKXV010000197.1:0-5199 GCA_037969665.1 Candidatus Altimarinota bacterium | reverse complement strand
ATCTGGCTCAAACTCTTTTTTGTACTTTGCCAGTAGCTCATCCTTTGCCTGGTCTTTATTTAATCCAGATATTTTTTCGAGCTCCTCTCTCCCCTGCTTTTCCAAGGTATATAGCTCTTCTTCCTTGGTACGCATTGCTTCCCTTTCCTTCATAAGATCTTCTCTTGTCTCCTCGATTTTCTCAAGTTTTTTATCCAACTGTTCCTCTCGTTGCAACACACGCTCTTCAATTTGTTCCACCTTTTTTCGTTGCTCTTGCTCAATATGAGCAGCACGCTCTTCAATCTTTCGAGCTTCATTTCTAGCATCCCGCAATAGTGCATCTTTTTCAGACTCAGCCTTGCGGATCATCTCTTCAGACTTCTTTGAATTTCCTTTAAAAAGAATCGCCCCCACCAACAAGGAGAGTACGACACCCACGGCACCTCCCATTAACAAGTACAACATCAAGTCCATAATATATATTTTTCATGGAACAGAAAGGAAACAGCAATCGCATTGATTTTTTGAAATATCTAGTAGATAATCCTACCTTCTTATCTTTGATTTCTCCTAGATAGTGAAGCCTAGGCGGCTCCGAACTTGTAAATATGTAATATGTACATTTCAATATAGGTAACAATGAGACGTGTGCAATATTCCTCCCTAACCAATTAAGTAAAACAAAATCATTGTAATACTACACCCCCCGAAGTCAAAAACAAAACAATATTTGCAATAATAATTATTTATTGTATAATAGTTAGATTTATACCTCCCAGACTATACCATTACTATGTCTTCGTCCTCTACATATACTCAAATAGCTAAAGCACTTGTCAAGTCCCAGTCAATCCTACTGACAGCCCATCACAAGTTGGACCCCGACTCAGCCGGGAGTGTTCTTGCCCTATATAGGGTATTGAGTGGTATGGGTAAAAATGTGGTGGCTGTCTGTTATGAAACCACGCCAAAAAATCTAGACTTTTTACCGGACATTGACGCCATTAAAAGCTCTGAAGCAATGAGCAAAGATACCATCATTACACTAAAAAATAGCGCTGTAGAAGTCGAAGAGATTAAATACACCACTACAACAGAAGGATATACCACTATTATTGTTACACCTAAACATGGTTCTTTTCAAGAAAGCGACCTCACCATGCAAACCAGTGGCAACCACTTTGATACCATCATTGTGGTAGATAGTGGTGACCAAAAAAATATTGGCAAGGTGTATAGTGAACACACAGAACTCTTTAAACAAGCTACCGTAATCAATATTGACCATCACCCATCCAATGATATGTTTGGTGACATTAATCTCGTAGATGTTCATGCCAGCTCCGCAGCCGAGCTTGTCTTTTACGTGCTCAAAGAGCTCAATGACGACCTCATTGACGCTGATGTGGCGACGTACCTCTTACTTGGAATCATAGCAGATACTGGCAGTTTTCAGCATAGTAACACCACCCCAGAGGCATTGCGTGCTGCAGCAGAGTTAGTAAAACGGGGAGGAAGACAGCAAGAGATTATCAAACACCTCTTTAAAACTAAAAAGTTTAGCACGCTCAAACTTTGGGGAAAAACTCTCACAGATATAGAAGTGGATGATGCTCACCGTATGTTATGGTCCAAGGTCTATTATAAAGACCTCAAGCGTGCGAAAGCAGAGGCAGAGGATGCAAAGGCAATCATTGATGAGCTACTATCTAGTGCACCGCATGTAGACTTTTATATTCTCTTTTTAGAGAAGGAGCCTGGGACTATTTCTGTAAGTATTCGGTCTCGAAACCCCAAGGTCAAGGGGATGGCTATTGCAAAGCACTTTGGAGGAGGAGGACATGAGCAAGCATGTGGTTTCACCAAAACTGGAATCACCATGGAGGCCCTTTCCAATGAGGTGCTAAACTATGTCAGAGCCTACCAACAAAGTCCTGTCAAAGGTGGTACAGTAGAAATCCCCACACAGTTTACACAGGTAAAAAAAACCAGTGATAAGGATCTAGCTACCGCTATAAAAACTGATATTCTCGGATCTACCTCGTAGGCAATGTACTTCCTGTTGCCGTGGAAGTACTTTCTTTTACTGCAGTGTTGCTATTACTAGCACTACTAGTTGCAGGACTATCTTTTGGCACTGTCACCTTTGAGCTATTTGAGTTATCTACCTTAGTCGGCGCTGCAACCTCAGTCTTTTTTTCTGATATGTCTGCACCATCATAGGTAATAGTAACCTCCAGTGGTTCACTGCTATTACCCACCTCATCATATGCGTAGACCTTGTATACATTTTGGCCCACCTTCATGTTTCCATAGACATAGGAAAGGTAATATGCCCACTCTCCTTCTCCTTGCTGATACTTTTGTAGTACGTAATCATTTACTTTTACTCGAGCAATATCATTATCCACTGTACCACGCAGTGTAACAGTACCTGTAGAGATAGTTGCTCCATTTTTTGGAGAGCTTACCATAGGTGTTTCTGGGGTATTTGTCTGACGGGTTACTTCAATATCACCACCTTTTTTTGTCTCACCTTGGTAGGTGTATGTAATCGATAAAGTGTTCTTTCCCTGCTCGAGCAATCTTACCCTTGGGACTTTCCAAGTCATAGTCTCTTCATCCAGTGATGCTACGATACCAGAGACCACAACACCCTCTACTCCCTCCTGGTAACTCCCTGTTACTTCTGTATATGCCTCACCTATTTTTTCATGCTGACGTGGAGAGTCTATAGTAATAAAGACATTTTTTTCCACTGGGTTTGGGGCCTCTCCCTCATACGTGTCTACCTTACGATCCTCTACCTGATTCCATACATACCAACTAGTATCCTTTCTAGCAGTGGTCATTTCGCTAACTACGCCAATATTTGGATCCTTGGCAATAAAATCTTGCACGCTCTCATCTACATATAGCTCTTGGCCACTTCTAATCAAAGCCGTTTTCAGTACATTATCGTTATCTTTAGCAAGCATATTGACCTGCAGTGCGCCATCTATGACATATATTGTCTCTGCACTATCTGTTTTTTCCACCCCAACAGTGGCATTTCGGAACACATCCATACTAATAAACCGTCCCTTCATACTAGTAGCCTCTTTTCTATTTTTTTCTTTTTCCACCACAATCCAAAAAGAACCTTTTTCTAAGTTGAGCTGGATACCACCATCATCTTTTCTCTGAAAAAATAACTGCGAAGACTCTGCCATTCGCAAGATATCTCCATTTGCCAGTGGTATATGGAGCCTTGTATCAGCATTTGTCCTTATACCTTCACCATGATTGATTGATACTTGGTATCCTTCTCGAAGAGGAGATACACTATCCTTCAAAATCAATGAGACTCCCTCAGTAGCTACCTGAAAGGAAGCAATAGGAACAGTCTTTCCTGCACCAAAGGGTGTGGAAAACTGAACAAACACATTGATCAGTAGTAATACCAATATGACCAATGCTGCACTGATAGCCAATGGCAATACATAAGCCATATAACGCTTTTTTTCTAATCGTCTACGGTATCTTTTTCTAGATGTTGCTGGTATTGATCTCTTCATAGTTTAGAGTAATCCCAAATCAAGTCGTATAGAGTTAATGTCACGCCTAAACCCTTCTTCTTTTTTCATGAGATTGGCAATTTTGGAACATGAATGCATCACAGTGGAGTGCAGTCTACCTCCTAATGTCTCTCCTATTTTTTCGTAGGTCTGTCCTAGGTCAGTCTTTGCTACATGCATCACCACTTGCCTTGCTAAGGCAATCTCCTTTTTACGTGAGCTACCATACATCTCATCACCCGAAACATGGAAAAATAGAGAAACTGCATCCATGACTTCCTCTAGCGTAGTTGCTCTCACCTTTGGACCATTTTGGTAGTGGTAGCCCTGTAGTGATCTATTTTGATTTAGTTTCATAATAACGGGCCCTATGGTCTTAATCGTAGGGGTAGTCTGGCTTAACTCATATAGTGCAATTGCTTGGTTGAGCACTCCTTCGAGCTCTCTTATACTTGAGTGAACATTATGTGCGATAAAATCAATAACCTCCTCTGAAAGATAGATACCTCTCTCCTTACATTTCACTCTCAGTATCGCTGATCTTGTCTCAACATCTGGGAACTGTACATCTACAATCATCCCGCATTCAAAACGAGAGATTAGCCTTTGCTCAAGTCCTCCAAGCTCTTTTGGCGGTCGATCTGAGCTAATAATAATTTGCTTTTTTGTCTGCTGAAGCTCATTAAAGGTATGGAAAAATTCCATTTGAGTCTGCTGTTTGTTGGCAAGAAATTGTATATCATCAATCATTAGAACATCTATATCTCGATATTTTCTTCGGAGATCTGCAGTCTTCTGGTTTCCAATAGCCTGGATAAGCTCATTGGTAAACTTTTCTGATGTGACGTAAAGTATCTTTTTTCTTGGAAACCTAGCCTTGATTTCATTACCTGTTGCCTGCATCAAGTGGGTCTTACCTAATCCTACACCTCCATATATGAAGAGTGGGTTGTATGCTTGTCCTGGTGCTTTACTCACTGCACTACAAGCTGCATACGCTAACTGGTTTTCTGGGCCAACGATAAAATTTGTAAGTGTGTGCCTAGAAATGGATGTTCGGTCTACATATGCAGGTCCAACTCTTGGCATAGCATCACTTGCATACTCTGTTTCGGTATTTGTACTACTGATATCACCTACAGCCTTCGTGGGTGCTAATGCATTTTCCTCTCCCTTCTTAGCTGCACTTCTTGCCAAACGCACAATATCTATGACCCTCATATCTCTCCTATGCAACGTTCCGTCTATCTTGAGGTGGATCTGACAAGCTTCTTGTCCTAGGACCTCCCCACTAGCCTGCTGAATAACAGATAAAAACTTATCTGCTATGTTATTAAAGCTGATTGATGTTGGCACACCCAAGGTAACCGTCTGCCCCTCTATCTCTAAGATTGCTGTATTTTTAAACCACGTTAAAAATTGACTTTGCGGTACTGACGCATAGAGTTTGAAAAGGATTTCCCTCCACAACTCTTTTGTATCCTTTTTGAGCACCGTTGGAGTCATAATAAAGCGGTTCACCTAGAAGTAAAATCAGACTAATTTTTATGCCTATTCAAGATAGCTCTTTTGCCTGCCTTGTCAACAATGGGTAAAAAAAGTACCCTAAGTTTTTAATCAAAGAGCACTTTTTAGAATTTATGGAACACTTATTGTATAC
>JBBKXV010000196.1:0-1523 GCA_037969665.1 Candidatus Altimarinota bacterium | reverse complement strand
GATGCGACAGGTAAGGGACTTCGTGACTTTGAAAAGTTTGATGTCACATCACTTGCGTTTCAGGCAGCATCAGGACCGATGTTGACAACAGGTCGTTACTCAGCGAAGGGAGTAGCACTCCCAGTGCTTTCTACTGATGGAGCAGCTGCAAATAATGGACAGTTTACTATTATCGGAGGTAAGAGTGATACAAGTACTATACTTCGTACTGCAGAAATGTTTGATAATCAGCGTTTTCAATACACAGCTGGAAGTTTTGCTTTTCCACGTTCATTTGCTCAGGCATTTGAGCTTTCTGCAAACCTAGCCTCACCAAACTATGGAAAAACAATGATAGTAGGAGGTATTGCTGAGAATGCAGTAAGTGCAGGAAATGTGTATCGAGGTAAAGAAGTAAAGCAAGTAGATCTTTATAATCCTGTAACCAATGCCTTTGAGGACTTATGTCCAGCTCGTGACGGCTCTGGAAACTGTACGGATCCTGCAAAGGATATGAGGGCTGGAAGATATGGAAATACAGCAACCAAGATGCAAGACGGCAAAATTTACTTTATTGGAGGTAAGAGACAGGGAAATCCTGATGGGTTTTCAGGAAATTCTGGATTGCTTTCAGGAGGTGATGTTGTAGAGGTGTTTGACCCTGCAACAGAGACTTTTACAGCATTGACGACTAGTGGAGATGTCTTCACTCCAAGAGCGTTTCACGCTGCTATTCAAGTGAGTAGTACTGAGATTCTTCTTTCAGGAGGTGATGTGTTTAGATATGGGCAATTTGCTTGTGGGCAAGGTTTTGGTATAGTCTACTACTGCGAAACGGGGATCCTTGGAGATCTTGTAGTCTTTAATACTCAAACAAATAGTTTTAGAACTCTGACATCAACAATCAGTCCTCGGTACGGACATCACATGGTTTCTGATGCCTTAGGAGATATTTATGTTATTGGTGGAGGTCCTGCCGCAATTCATAAAGTAAATGTTACTGCAGATACTTCTACTGTTATTGCAGCTTCTGGTCCTACCCAAGGTTTTGGAGAAGTTGCTCAGTACAATAACTTAGCGAACACGCTTATATTTGGAGGTAATAATACAACTGGTGGCGTTACTAGCTTTCAAAGCGGTTCGTCAACAGTAGTTTATAATATGAATATCTTGCCATTAAGCGCAGGTATCACTACGTCGAGGCTCTATACATTGGGTGCAGCTGCGACTACAGCTGGTCCAACTTTTTCAGATGCTATGACTACGCCGAAGGCGGCACAAATAGAAAATGGTAAGTTTATTTTGGTCGGACCTAGAGCATATCAGTGGGATCCAGCATCTCCTACATCTCTCGGCGTTCCAATTACTTTGAAAACAAGTCGCCTTGCATTTGGTCTTACAAGGCTTAGTGGTTTAGCAAATGCGGTGCATGCTAAGGGAAAACTTCTTCTTTTTGGAGGGGCTAATACAACGGAATACCGTGGAGAAACATATGATCCAGAGAATCAGACCCCTGATAAACCAGTAATTACTATTCCTGGTGG
>JBBKXV010000195.1:0-1523 GCA_037969665.1 Candidatus Altimarinota bacterium | reverse complement strand
GATGCGACAGGTAAGGGACTTCGTGACTTTGAAAAGTTTGATGTCACATCACTTGCGTTTCAGGCAGCATCAGGACCGATGTTGACAACAGGTCGTTACTCAGCGAAGGGAGTAGCACTTCCTACTCTCTCAACAGATGGGGCAGCTGCAAATAATGCACAATTTACTATTTTAGGAGGTAAGAGCGATGCAAGTACGATACTCCGTACTGCAGAGATGTTTGATATGCAACGCTTTCAATATACTGCGGGAACAATGGCATTCCCACGGTCATTTGCAAACTCCTTTGAGCTTTCTGCAAATCCTGCATCACCAAACTATGGAAAGACAATGATCGTTGGAGGTATAGATGATAATGACGCTAATGCAGGAAATGCTTACCGAGGAAAGGAAGTGAAGCAAGCTGAGCTCTATAATCCAGTCACGAATGCTTTTGAAGACTTGTGTCCAGCGCGAGACGGTTCAGGAAACTGTAGTGACCCTGCTAAAGAAATGAGAGCTGGAAGATATGGAAATACAGCGACAATGATGCAAGATGGAAAGGTTTACTTTATTGGAGGTAAGCGACAAGGAAATCCAGATAACTTTTCTGGAAACTCTGGATTACTTTCTGGAGGAGATGTAGTGGAGGTGTTTGATCCAGCGACTGAGACATTTACAGCACTGACAACTTCAGGAGATACTTTTACTCCGAGAGCATTTCACGCTGCGATTCAAATCAGTAGTACCGAGATTCTCTTATCTGGAGGTGATGTCTTCCGGTATGGGCAGTTTGCTTGTGGACAGAGCGTAGGTACCGTTTATTATTGTGAAACAGGTATTTTAGGTGATCTTATTGTCTTTAATACCCAAACAAATAGCTTTAGAACCCTTACGTCGACCATTAGTCCACGTTATGGACATAGTATGGTTTCAGATGCACTCGGTGATATTTATGTAATTGGTGGTGGTTCAGCAGCAATTAATAGAGTAAATGTTACTGCAGATACCTCTACTGTTGTATCGGCTTCAGGTCCTACACAAGGTTTTGCAGAGGTAACACAGTATAATAACCTTGCTAATACACTAATTTTCGGTGGGCATACTACTTCAGGTGGAGTAACAAGTTTTAGATCAGGGAGCACAACGGTCATATATAATATGAACATATTGCCATTGAGTCCTGGTATTACCACCTCTAGGCTCTATACTTTGGGTGCTGCTGCTACAACAGCAGGTCCAACATTTGCTAGCGCAATGACCACGCCCAAATCAGCACAAATTGATAATGGAAAGTTTATCTTGGTAGGTACGAGTGCGTATCAGTGGGATCCTGCATCTCCATCTTCTTTAGGGGCGCCTATGACTTTGAAAACAAGTCGAGTAGGATTTGGTTTAACAAAACTCTCTGGTTTAGCAAATGCAGTGCATGCTAAGGGAAAACTTCTTCTTTTTGGAGGGGCTAATACAACGGAATACCGTGGAGAAACATATGATCCAGAGAATCAGACCCCTGATAAACCAGTAATTACTATTCCTGGTGG
>JBBKXV010000194.1:0-1530 GCA_037969665.1 Candidatus Altimarinota bacterium | reverse complement strand
GGTACGAACAAGCAGATGATGCGGCGAAGGCTACCATGACATCACTTCCAGTGATCTCAGCATATCTTGCATACCAGCAAGCAGTGGAGGCTGTACGCGCAAAACCAAGTGATGATGCTGCTAGTAACGTGTTGCGAGAGACGGTGATGCGGTTGGATGACGATGGTGTGGGGTATATTGTCTCAGGAGAGTTACGAGAACAAATGGCTCGTACCTATGACTTTGACCTCAAATCTGTTGAAAATGATGCTTCTTCATTCACAGCATTTGGTATGCTTCCACCAGCAGAACGACAAAAGTTGTTAGATGATGGAGTACTAAATAGTATGGTGGAACACCTAGACAAGACAAAGCTGGAGATCGGACATGATGCTGCCCGTTATGCAGCTACACTCCGTGGACTCTTGGAACATGGTGGCTATGATGTGGAGACGTTGTTTCCACAGGTAGAGCTAGAAGCTATACAAAAAGAGACTGATTCAGCAAAACAAGTAAACATGATGATGGAGGTACTAGTGAGAGTACGGCCAGCTATTGATAGTGGTCAGTCCTCTTCTCTGGATACATTTTATACCAATATTGAAAGTGGTGTCTCTGGTGATATAAAGCATCTACGTGTCCTGGCATCGCGCTTTGACCAAGTAGATGATAGCGCTCGGACTGAAATGGCTAAGGGGATTATGAAGTACCTAGGTAGTGACAATATACTCTTTGGAATGTCAGAAAAGCTAAAAAATGAGCTCGTATGGCAATCAGGAAGAGTACCATTGTTTAGTGATATTGTTGAGTCATTCGCAGGACGCAATGATACATATATAGCACTAGGTCAACGGTTGATGGAGGCGAAGACAAAGGCTGACCTAGACCGCATTGTCTTAGATGCGTATGTGGCAAAGGAAAAAGTACATAATAAGGAAACAGTAGCAGCATATAAGGTGGCAATGCAGCGTGAGCATACCAACCTACGTGCGCATTCTCTCATGGATACGGCTACAAACTTTGAAGGCTTCTACAAACGTGTGGATGCACTCCCGGTAATGAGGGTAAAACTTGTAGAGCAGTTGCGCTCTGGAGCTAGCTCTGGTGCCGAGCAAATGATGCTTTCATCAACTTTTGATATGTTTGGGAAAGTGCAGGCAAGTCTCAATATGCTTGATGCCAAGCTGCTTATGAGTGATCGCTACCAAGGCTTTAATACCACTCTTGTGGACTATATGAAAGCTGCTGAGGAGTTTGTTGCTCATCCAGAGAAAGAAGGGCGAGATGCACAATTTAAGGCATTGGAGAGCAAGCTAACCAAGGTACTAGATCAAGCAAAACAGTTTAAAGTACAAACAGATGATCAACGAAGAGGTACCATGTATAACATTCAGACATTACGCGCTACTGAAAAAGCGAGTACAGCAAAATCTCCTGAAGCAAAAGGCTATTATAAACATGTGGTGGAAATAAATCAGATCATGTCTCGGTTGCAGGGGTCTGCAAGTTCCTCCAAGCGGTACTTTGTGGATGAACATACCTTTGCAGAAG
>JBBKXV010000193.1:0-6986 GCA_037969665.1 Candidatus Altimarinota bacterium | reverse complement strand
ATACTAGGACTACTCCAAGACTCCAAGATGCTGACAGCAAAAAAAAGAGAAATGCTTGCCCCCTTGATTCTCCAGTATTGTATGGTTGGCCTTGGTGTTCAAGATGCAATGCAGGTTGATCAACTTGGGATCAAGCATGCTACTCATGAGGCCATGCTTGGCGCACTAGCATCACTACCCGTTGCTCCATCATTACTCCTCATTGATGGTAACGATGGTTTTGAATTTGACATCGAAAATCATCCTGTAATCAAAGGTGACAAACACATACCACAAATCAGTGCTGCATCAATCATTGCAAAGGTTGCCCGTGATAGCATGATGGTGAACTACTCAACTATCTATTCAAAATATGGTTTTGAGCGACATAAAGGGTATGGCACTGCTCTCCATCGATCAATGATTAGCACATATGGACTCACACCTATTCACAGGAAGTCCTTTAGGGAAAAATGACGTACTTTCTCTATCCTTAACGCCTACACTATTAGCTCATTAACAAACGGTGTCCATTAGATTAAGGTAGTTGACCTACACTCCCAGCTCCTTCTGCACCAAATCATACACATCTTTATGAATCTCCTCAATACTCTTGAGCTGGCCATCTACTGAACAAGGAATACTATACCAGTAGTCAAACATATTGCATGCAGTCATATATGAATCCACAGCATCCTTGAGGTGCTGACTATCTGACTCATGAATATCTCCCTTTTGTCCATTGTGTCCATGTTCTCCATTTCTTTGTGCTATCAGGTCTACTGATACCTCAGGCGGAACATGGAGAAATATAACCATATCTGGCCGTGGAATCCCAAAGGTGTCATACTCAAATTGATCTAGCCATGCAAAGTACTTTTTCTTTTCCTCTAGTGTCTTAAATTTACCACCTTGGTGCCCCACATTGCTTGAAGTATACCTATCGGTGATAACATGGACTCCCTTACTCAGTAGCTCTTTCAATTCAAAGGATGCATCATAGCGATCCAAGGTATAAAATACTGATGTTCTGTATGGCTCTTGTTCCTCTAGTGGTCCATATTCTCCTCGCAGCATCCTTCCTACAAAATAAGAAGAAGGATGCTCATGACGTGGAAAGTGGATATAGTGAGTTTTTTCTCCAAGTGACTCTAAGCGTTTACGCAGCTCTTGTGTCTGGGTAGTTTTCCCTGCACCATCTGCACCCTCAATGATAATGAGTTTTCCTTTTTTCATAGTACACATGCTGTTAAAACACTAATCCTTCGCTCGCTCAACACCAATTTTTACTGGAATTTTGACCTTGGCAGATACAAAATATTGTGCGAAATCTTCCTCGGAAAACTCTTCTTTGATAAGAAGATCAGCGCACATCTTATCCATAAGATCCTTGTGTTTGAGAATAATCTCCTTTGTAATGGCATAGGCTTTATCAAGTATTGTTCTCACTTCCTGGTCAATCACTTGTGCTGTTTCATTTCCATAGACCTTGCTTTCTCCTAGGTCTCTTCCTAGAAATACATTTTTGCGAGTTTCCACAACCATATGTCCTAGAGCTGAGGTCATACCAAAGTGCGTGACCATATTTCTAGCAACCTCAGATGCTCTCTCCAGATCATTTGAAGCACCAGTGGTGATATTGTCAGCTCCGTAAAAGACTTCCTCTGCTACGCGCCCTCCTAGCAATGATGAGATATCATCTAAAAACTTTTGCTTGGATTGTAGTTTGACATCCTCTGTAGGTAAAAACCATGTTACACCTAGGGCCATCCCTCGTGATATTATAGAAACTTTATGTACTGGATCACAATGAGGCAACATATGCCCCACAAGTGCGTGACCCAGCTCATGGTATGCGGTAAGCTTCTTCTCGTAGCTATTAAGACGACTAGATTTCCTCTGAGGTCCTAGGCTAACTTTTTCTATAGATTCATTCATCTCTGCAAGAGAAATATCCTTACGATTTCTCTTGACAGCTAGTATGGCACTTTCATTGAGTAGATTTTCAATGTCAGCTCCTGTAAAGCCAGGAATCTTTTTGGCAATACTAGTGACATCAACGCCTTTTTCAATGGGCTTATTTTTACTATGTGCTACCAATATTTCTTCTCTTTCCTGCATATTTGGTCGATCGATGACTACCCGTCTGTCAAAACGCCCTGGTCGTAGCAGTGCTGGATCCAACACGTCTGGTCTATTGGTAGAAGCCATGATGATGACACTAGTATCTACCTCAAAGCCATCCATTTCCGTAAGTATCTGATTGAGTGTTTGCTCTCTCTCATCGTGCCCACCTCCCATACCTGTTCCACGCTGTCGACCTACTGCATCTATCTCATCTATAAAGATAATAGAGGGAGCACTTCTCTTTGCTTTTTTAAAGAGGTCACGTACTCGAGACGCACCAACTCCCACAAACATTTCCACAAACTCAGATCCAGAAATGGTATAAAAAGGGACATTAGCTTCTCCTGCCACTGCTCTCGCAAGTAGTGTCTTACCAGTACCTGGAGGACCATACAGGAGTACACCCTTGGGTATTTTAGCTCCCATCTTACTATATTTTTTAGGATTTTTTAGAAAGTCTACTACATCACCTAAATCTTCCTTTGCCTCTGCTGCACCAGCTACATCTTTAAAGGTTGTTTTATTTTTTTCTTTATCATTTAGCTTTGCTTTACTTTGACCAAAACTAAATGCTGAGTTTGCATTTCCTTGTGCTTGCTTGAGAATAAATACCAATACAATAAGGATAAATGCAAAGGGTATGAGGGAAGAGAAAATCCCTGCAATAAGCTTATTCATTCTGTTGTCTTCTATGGTAACGTTTGCTGGGTTACCCGTTTTATAAAAGCCTAGCTCAGCAATGGAGTCAGTTGATGACCGCGTTGCTTTATATTTATTACCCTCTGTGTCTTCGGCAACAATAGTCAGGTCATCCACACTTACTGTCACTAGCTTTTGCTCATCAAACAGAGAGACAATTTTAGTTATACTCACACTCTCTGCCTTGTCATCCCCAGCAAGGGGGCTAAGTATAGTAAATAGTCCTGCCAACAGCAACAGTCCTACGATGACAATAATAAATTTATTGGACTTACCCAACTTAGGTACTTGGGGAGTTTTTGGTTTCATGGCTCTCATTATTAAATACACAAACGCAAGAAGTGTACTGCAAAAGCTGTATTTTCAAAATAGAAATTTCTATTTAAAATATCGTAGTGAAATCCAAAAAAATGCTCTACCCTTATTAACTATTTTCGATATGATCCCGTACCTGCTCTAAAGCAGCCATGTTATATGCATAGTTCATTCTCGTAGGCCCAAGTATACCCATAACACCTTCTCCCATGGTTGGAGATATAAACTTGGTCACAATCATGCTGCAGCTTTGTATTTCCTCTAGTAAGTTTTCTGCACCTATAAATACCTTTATTTGGTTATCAATAGGCAATCGTTTCAGGACATCTAGAAACCTATCCTGATCTTCAAATATTTTTATTACCGTGTATGCCTCCATAGATCTTGTAAACTCGGGGCTTTGCAAGATATTTGATAGCCCAAGGTAATAAGCTTTATCCTGATGAGGGATTGTTGCAAAGCTCACGTTTGCACAACTTCTTGCAAGTAGATTGACACCATAATGAATACGATCCTCTGCAACTTTTTCTCTTAACGTACTCAATGCTAATTCTCTTTGGGTATCTACAAATTCCTTTGGCGCTCCCATGAGCTCATCAACGTATATCCGGAATCCTTGACTCGTGGGTATGCGACCTGCAGAAGTATAGGGTTGGTAGACTAATCCAGACCTCTCCAATGATGCCATGTCATTTCTGACAGTTGCGGGACTAATCTCGAGCTGCATTTTATCTAAAATATGCTTGGAACCAATTGGCTCTGCTGAGTCTATAAAACTTTCTATGATTGCCTTCAGTATTTGAAACTTACGATCCATATGGTTATTATTATTCTACGTTTACTGTACTGTAAATCTCTTGAATGTCATCACTTTCTTCAAGGTGGGCAATAAACGCCATATATTGCTCCGCAACATCCGAGGCTAAGGCTCCTTCTGTTATGGGAAAATAGCGCAGCTCAGAATCTTCTATACGAAGGAGGTCACCCTCGCGTAACAATTTTTCCACAGCATTGAGGTCAGCCACCTCTGTAAATATTGTAATATTTGTACTATCTACCTCATAATCATTGGCACCGCTATCCATGATGGACATTTCTGTGTCCTCTAGCAATGCTAGATCTTTCAAAGTAGCTAAAATCATACCCTTTTTTTCAAATAAATGTGACACTGTACCTGTATTGCCCATGGAACCACCTTGCTTTGAAAAGGCATGCCGCACATGTGCCACAGTCCTATTGGTATTATCTGTGAGTGCATAGACGATGACTGGTATTTTTCCAGGCGCATAACCCTCGTAGTAGACTTCTTGAATAATACTATCATCCTTGAGCTCACCAGTTCCCTTTTTGATAGCTCGATCAATGGGATCATTGGGCATATTGGCAGCCTTTGCCTTTTCAATAGCTAGGGCAAGCGCTGGATTCATAGCGGGATCTCCTCCCCCCTTTGCCGCGACGGTGATATTTCTTCCTAGCTTTGTAAATACTGCACCACGCTTATTATCGGTAAGTGCTTTTTTATGTTTGATACTATGCCATTTTGAGTGACCGGACATGCTTTGTCATTAAAGAATAAAAAATAAGGAATTAAGGAGTCTAATTATTACTTATAGATTCATTAATTCTTTAACTACTATAGGTACTCATTCATTTCTCTTTCCTTCATTTCCGTGAGGAGTTCTTTTATGTTTGGAGCTTCGCTCTTTGGTAAGATTAATAGTGCATCCTCTGTATCCACAACAATCATATCCTTTAACCCCTTTGCTGCTATCACACGCTTTCCGTGAGCAAATACCAGGGAGTTGGTGCAGTCTTTGATGATTGCCATACCCTTTATATTATTGCCTGCCTCATCGCGCTCCTCTATCTTTTCTGAAAGCTCTCTCCAGTTACCAATATCTGTCCACCCAAGCTCATCCGCTGGTATTACAGCAATAGCATCCATCTTTTCAATAATACCGTAATCGATAGATATCTTTTTCATCAGTGAATATTCTTTTTTAAGCACCTTGGAGTATTCAGGAGTTCCAATAGTCTTTTTGATGACCTCAAGGTGAGTATATGTCTCAGGTAAATGTTTTTGGAATAGTGAATAAAAAAACTGACTATCTGCCATAAATATACCTAGATTCCACAGGTACTCCCATGAGGCTGCGTAGGCCTGCGCCTTTTCAACATTAGGTTTTTCCACAAAAGCATCTACCTTATGAATACCTTTCTCTAGCTCTGTGCTCGCCATCTTGATATATCCATATGTGGTGGCAGGAAATGTAGGGCGTACTCCGATGGTGAGCAGTTGCTCTTTGTTGGTTATGCAAAATTTTTCACCTTTTTTAATAACATCTAGAAAACCTTTTTCATTGGCAAAAAGATGATCCGCAGCAAGAAAAGCCACAGGCTCATCAGTTTTCATTTTCTCTATCACATGTAAAAGAGAAAGACCAATAGCAGCGCTATTGTCCATCTTTGCAGGCTCTACAATAATATTTGCCTCAGGTATGCCAAGGAGTTGAAACTTTATCTCAGGGACAAAGCGTGCATTGGTGGAAAGAAAAATATCCTTAGATGGAATTATTTTGGAAATCCTACGCACTGTTTCTTGTAATAGAGAGTAATCCCCTACCAGTCGATGAAACTGCTTTGGAGACTGCTCCCTACTCATAGGCCACAGCCTGGTGCCACCTCCCCCACATAGTATTACTACTTTCATATATTACGTTTAATAACAAAGGAACCAACATATAGTAGTAAAAAAATTGTTGCTTTGCAATGGCTGGCACAGTATCTTAAGTGCATTAGCTTATAAAGAGACTACATATGGAACAAATTTTATTCGTCATTGTGGCAGTAATTGTGCTTTTACCAGTGTTTTTAAGACAAATAAATGAGTATGAGCGAGGCATCTTGTTTACCTGTGGGCGTTACACAAAGACCATGAGTGCTGGTTGGCGGATAGTGGTACCTATATTCCAGCACATGAAAAAGATTGATATGCGTGTGAAAGCTGTGGACGTACCAGAGCAAGATACCATCACTCAAGACAATATACCCATCAAAATCAGTGCGGTAGTGTATTACAAGGTTGAAGATGCTGCAAAAGCATTTATTGAAGTAGAAAACTTTTATTATGCAGTTTCCCAGCTGGCGCAGACTACTATTCGAGCTGCTGCAGGTAAAGTGACGCTTGATGACCTTTTATCTAAGCGAGCCGAAATCTCAGAGGGTATTCACACGGCAATTGACGCAGATACAGACAAGTGGGGTATTGATGTCAGTGCCGTGGAGATCAAGGATATTTTACTCCCTGAATCTCTCAAGCGAACAATCGCAAAGGCAGCTGAGGCAGAGCGTGAGAGACGTGCAGTAATTATCAAAGCAGAGGGTGACCGTATGTCAGCAGAAAATATTGTCGCTGCTGCAGAGATGCTCAATAAGACTCCTGGTGCACTTCACCTCAGGACACTACAGTCTATCAATGATCTTTCCTCGGATCAGTCCAATACAACTATTTGGGTGTTGCCACTAGAGATTATGCAGGCATTTCAGGGATTTAATAAGAAATAGCAATAATGTTACCAAAAGAAGCAGTACGCACTGTATATAAACGCTCAAAGTTAGATAATATCTTAAGAAAAAATGCGACTATCATTTCTGAAAGCTCCTTGCCAATGGCAGAGGAGCTTCGAAATGCCTTTTTAGAATACCACCGTAGATTATTTATAGTGATAGAGCTCACAAATGAGGACATGCTCTTTTCCAACAATATAGCACAATACTTTAAAGATGCTTTGTCTTCAGAAACAATATCACTACACTCTCTCTTTAGCGATGAAGCAGAGGCACTTCAACAGTATATTGTAGTAGAC